>JACCZR010000010.1 GCA_013695855.1 Thermoleophilaceae bacterium | reverse complement strand
GCGGGCGATTCGACGAGCGGCTCGATCAGGCCCTCCGCGAGCTCGTCGCCGGTCGGCAGCTGCTGCCCGGCGGGGGCACCCTCGCCGAGGGCTGCGCGGGCGCGGGCGGACACGTTCATGTCCCACGGGGTGAACGCCCGCACGTGCCCCCAGCGGCGCACATAGCCGCCGGGGGCCGGCGCCGCCTCGTAGACGGTGAAGTCGAGCCCTCGCTCGGCAGCGGCCAAAGCGGCCTCGAGGCCCACCGGGCCGGCTCCGATGATCGCGATGCGGCGGGTAGTCGTGGCGCTCACGTGCCTCCTCGGGGTCATTGGCCTTCGCCGGTTGTTCGCAGCGCGGCCCCCGGCGGATCCTAGACTTGCTCGCGAAGTGCGCATCGCTGCCTTCGGAGGCGCATACGCCAACCCCTACGCGCTGCTCGCGATGCTCGCGGACGCGCACTCGCGGGGGTGCGAGCGGATCTTCAACCTCGGTGATCTCGGTGGCTTCGGTGCCGAGTGCGACGCCGTCTGGCCGCTCCTCTGCGAGTACGGGGTCGAGTCGATCGCCGGCAACTACGACGTGGCCATCGGCCGTGGCGACGACGACTGTGGCTGCGGGTATGCCTCCAAGCGCGACAACGAGTTCGCCCAGCTCATGTACGACTACACGAGGGCCTCCACCGGCGCGAGCTTCGCCGCCTGGATGTCAGAGCTGCCGAACGAGCGGCGCGAGGAGATCGACGGCGTGGATGTGCACTGCGTGCACGGCTCACCGCTGGCAGTGAACGACTTCCTCTGGGAGTCGCTCGGTGACGAGGAGCTGCGGCCCCGCGTCCACGAGTCCGGCGCACGCGTGCTCCTGTGCACCCACACCGGCATTCCCTGGCAGCGCGAGCTGGACGGCACGCTGGTGGTCAACGTGGGGGCCGTCGGTCGCCCGGCCAACGACGGCCGCCGCGAGACCTGGTACGCCGTGCTCGATCTCTGCCTCGACGAGGCGCGCGCCGAGCTGGTTCCCGTCGGCTACGACTGGCGGGCCCAGGCCGCCTCCATGCGCGCCGCCCGGCTGCCCGAGCCGTTCGTGGAGACGATCGAGACGGGCTGGTGGACCACCTGCCTCGAGATCGTGCCCGCGCCCGAACGCGCTCGCGGGCGCTACCACGTCTACCGCGAGGCGATCCCCAGCGGCTTCGCACAGGACGGCGCTGGCTGGGCGGACGCCCCGGCCCCGGGAGACGACGACCTTCCCGTCGTGTCGATGTTCGGCACCGTGGTCTTCCCGGCGCGCCTGTGGGTCTACTCAAACTTCCACTGCAACCTGGCCTGCGACTACTGCGTCGTGGCCTCCTCACCGACCGCTCGGCGGCGCCAGATCGGGGCCGAGCGCTTCCGCGCGCTGATCGACGAGGCGCTCGCCGAGGACTTCACAGAGCTGTACGTGACCGGAGGAGAGCCGTTCGTCCACCCGGAGATGGTGGAGATGATCGAGTACGCGAGCGACCGGCTGGAGACCGTCGTCCTCACCAACGCGATGCTGTTCACCGGCCGTCGCGGGCGCGGGTTGGAGCGCCTGGCGGGTCGCGAACGACTCACCCTCCAGAGCTCCGTGGACGGGGTCCGGCCGGAGACCCACGACCTGTGGCGGGGCGCCGGTTCGTGGGAGCGGGCGATGGAGGGGCTCCGCTTCGCACACGGGCTGGGGCTGCCGTTGCGTGTGGCGATGACCGAGACCCCCGAGAACCGCGAGGAGGTCGAAGAGCTCGGAGAGCTGCTGGCGGGCTTTGGCATCGGGGGCGACGACTTCACGGTGCGCCCACTCGTCCAGCGCGGCTTCGCCCAGGGCGTCGAGACCGCAATAGAGGTCTCCGAAGGGGTGATGGTGCCCGAGCTGACGGTGACCGCGGACGGCGTGCACTGGCATCCGGTGGGTGGGGACCTCGAGTCCAGTCCAGACTTCCTCGTCGCCCCTGGGCAGGTCCCGCTGGCCGAGGCCAAACAGCTCGTCATCGAGCGCTTCCTCACCCTGCGCCAGGAGGACGGAACGCTGCCGGCTGCCTTCCGCTGCGCCGTGTGAGCCTCTCCGCACTGGTGATGGCCAAGGCGCCGCGACCGGGGGCCGTGAAAACCCGGCTCGAGCCACTGCTCGGCCCCGAGGGGTGCGCCGCCTTGCAGGGTGCCCTCATCGGGGTGGCGACGCGATGGGCGGCGGAGGTGGCGCCGTGCGCCGGCTACCTCGCCTACGGGCCGACCGGCGCGGCCGAGGAGGAGCTGAGCCCCCATGTGCCCGAGGGCATCGCCCTGTTCGCCGACGCGGAGGGCGACCTCGGCGACCGTCTCGCCTCTGCGACGCAACGGGTGCTGCGCGAGCGGCCGGGCCCACTGGTGGTGGTGGGGACCGACATGCCGCTCCTCACCCGCTCCCACGCACGCGAGGCCGAGTTCGCCCTGCGCCACGCCGACGTCTGCTTCGGCCCTGCGCTGGACGGTGGCTACTGGCTGGTGGGCCTCTCGCGCCCGTGCCCGGAGCTCTTCGCCCTCAGCGAGGCGTGGGGAGGAGCGCAGGTGCTGGAGCGCTCACTGGCCCTGGCGCGCGGCGCCGGCCTCACTGCCGGCCTCCTCGGTCTCGAGCGCGATCTCGACGACCCCTCAGACGCCCGCGCGCTGCTCGAGGAGCCCGGGCTCCCGGCTCAGGTCGCCGGACTGTTGGCCGGGGCGCGACACTGAGCGCCTCCTCGCCTCTGGTGAGCGTGATCGTCCCCGTCCTCGACGAGGCCGTCGAGCTGCCGCGTGTGGCCGCCCACGTCGCGTCGCTGCACGGAGAATGGGAGCTGCTGGTCGCGGAGGGCGCCGGACGGGCCGCGCGGCTCAACGCGAAGGCCCGGGAAGCACGCGGCGAGCTGGTGCTCATTCTTCACGCCGACTCCCGGCTGCCGGCCGGCGCCTACGCGTCGCTCGCGGGCGCTGCCGCCGATCCCCTCGTGGTGGGCGGCAACTTCGCACTGCGCTTCGACGGCGACGACCGCTTCGCGCGGGTGCTGACCGCCGCCTACGCGCTGCAGCGCCGCTACGGCTTCTACTACGGCGATTCCTCGGTGTGGGTGCGCCGCTCGGTGTTCGAGCGGCTGGGTGGCTTTCGCGAGCTGCCGATCATGGACGACTACGACTTCGTACGCCGCTTGGAGGCGGCGGGCCGGACCGAGTGCCTGCCGGGGCCGGCGCGCACCTCCGACCGGCGCTGGCGAGCGATGGGCGTGCCGCGCACGCTCCTGACCTGGTGGGCGATCCGGTGGCTCTACCTGGCCGGCGTGCCCCCGGCGCGCCTTGCCGGCCTGTACCACCGCATTCGCTGACGCGGGCCGCGCTCGTGGTGATTTAGCATCGCCGGCGTGGCCTCCCTGCTCTCCCGGCTGCGCGAGCTGGAGCTGGCCACGCGCCCAGAGCACCCCGAGCTGAGCGCGGCGCTCGCCAAGCGGTGGGCCGCGCTGCCCGAGCACGTGAAGACCCGCAACCAGATGCTCGGCCGGCGCACGGCGGGCTGCGAGGGCACCCACGGTGTCTTCCCGCGCTGCAACCTGGCCTGCACGCCCTGTTACCACTCGCGCGAGGCGAACCGGGTCCGTACCGACGGCGGGCACACAGTCCGCGAGGTCGAGCGCCAGATGGGCCTCCTGCGCGCCGAACGGGGTCCGGGCCAGAACGCCCAGCTCATCGGTGGAGAGGTGACGCTGCTCGACCCCGACGACCACGCGGCGGCGCTCGCCGCGATGATCCGCCACGGCCGCAAGCCGATGTCGATGTCCCACGGCGACTTCGACTACGAGCAGCTCGAGGCCCTCGCCCTGGATCCCCGCACCGGCGAGCCGCGCTTTCGCCACCTCTCCTTCGCTGGGCACTTCGACTCGATGATGTACGGCCGGAGGGGCCTCAACGCTCCCCGTTCGGAGGCAGAGCTCAACCCTCATCGCGCCGCCTTCTGCGAGATGTTCGCGCGCCTGGAGCGCGAGCACGGCATTACGCACTACTTGGCACACAACATGACGGTGACACCCGCCAACGTCGACGAGGTGGCACAGGTCGTCCGCGACTGCCGCGACATGGGCTTTCGGATGCTCTCGTTCCAGCCGGCGGCCTTCATGGGCAACACCAGCCGCTGGAAGCACTCCTACGGCGACCTTTCGCCCGACGAGGTCTGGCGGCGGGTCGAGCTGGGCGCCGGCGGCCGGCTGGACTACGCCAGCCTCCAGATCGGCGACGTGCGCTGCAACCGCACCGCCTACGGCGCCTACGTGGGGGACCGCTACGTGTCGCTGCTCGACTCCGGCGACGAGCGCGACCGCCGCGCCGTGGACGACTTCGTTGCCACCTTCGGGGGCATGGACTTCGCCGCGCCGGCGCCCATCCTGGCCGCCCGCCTGCTCCGTGG
>JACCZR010000002.1 GCA_013695855.1 Thermoleophilaceae bacterium | reverse complement strand
CCACGGAGGCGGGTCCCCTTGCGGCGGCGGCCTCGTGGTCGACCTGGCCACCGGCGAGCAGTCGCGCCTCGGCGTGCCCCCCGCCAAGCCGTCCCGCGGCGCGCGGGAGACCGCCCCCCGACCGGAGAGATTCGTCAACCGGCTGAGCGCTTGGTCAGAGGTGAGGCGCCCTCATCGTCCCCTCCTCTCGCGTCCAGGCCGCCGGCAGGCCCGCGCACGGGCGAGTTCACACCGGATCCGGGCCCGTAGCCGGCCGGCTAACGGTTACCGAGAACGTTCAGCAGCGAGATGAAGATGTTCACGATCGAGACGAAGATGCCCGTGGCCAGCAGCACCGCGTGCTCTTCGGTCCCGTGCTTACGCAGGAAGTTGAAGTCGACCATGATCAGCGCCGCCGAGGCGAGGCCGATGATCCCCGAGAGGATCGGGTTGCCACCGCTGCCGAGCATCAGCATCACGATGGAGACCACGACAGCGCCCAGCACGATGAACGACAGGGGCCGCATCCAGCGTGCCAGGTCGCGGTCCCACGCAAAGCCCGCGGCGCCCATGCCCAAGGTGACCAGGCCGGTCATCCCGGCCGCCTGGGTGACCACCTCGGGCTGAGTCGTGGCGAAGTACTCGATGACCGGGCCGAGGCCCAGGCCGATCATCAGCGCGAGGCCGTAGAGCCAGATCACCGCGAACGGCCCGATGCGGAACACCCGCCCGGGCGCGAAGCAGGCGACCAAGAGCATGCCCAGGCCCACGAAGGAGCAGATCCGGGCGGTGCCGATCGCCAGCTCGCGGCCCATGAAGGTGCCGAGGGCCAGGAAGCCGATGGCGATGGCGACCAAGAACATGACCTGGCCGAGCAGGCGGGCCGTCGAGACGCGCTCGCGCGGCTGGGCGTAGGGCCGTTGTGAGCTGAACTCCATCATTCGGATGACAGAGTAGCTGGAGGTTGGGCGTTTCGCTTGCGCTCGATGTCGGCCAGTTGATCGTCTACCCAGTCGCCCGGGTCACGCGCGGTGACGATGCGCTTGAGGCCCTGCGCGCGCCGCGAGCGCTCCGGCGCGGACATGGTCAGGGCGCGGTGGATCGCGTCGGCCTGCTCCTGGACGTTGAAGGGGTTCACCGAGAGCGCGAACTCCGCGAGCTCCTCGTGGGCGCCTGTGTTCTCGCTCAACAGAGAGACCCCGTTGCGCTCGTTGACCAGCGGCCCCTCCTTCGCGATCAGGTTCATGCCGTCGAACATCGCGTTGACCATCAGGACGTCGTAGTGCTTGTAGGCGGCGATCGCCTCCTCCAGGTTCTCGCGCAGGCGCAGCTCGATCGGCATCCAGTCCGTGGTCCCGTGGCGGTGGTTGACCACGGCCACGAGAGCCTCGATGCGCTCGAGGTACTCGGCGTACTCGGGCACGTCCTGGCGCGAGGGGATCAGGTGGGCGATGAAGGTGACCTGCTCGAGGAACTCCGGATGCTGTTCGAGGAACAGGTCGAAGGCGGTGAAGCCGCGCAGGACGTTCTTGGAGAGGTCGGCCCGGTCGACGCGGAGGATCAGGTGCTCGCGGCGGCGGCGCAGGATCTCGCGCCCGTACTCGTGCACCTCGGGCCGCTGAGCATTGCGCTGGAAGGTCTCGGCCGAGATGGGCAGCGGGTAGGCACGCACCCACACCTCGCGCCCGTCGATATGCACGATGCCCGCCTCCTCGTCTACCTCGAGGTCGAGCAGCTCGCGGCAGCAGAGCAGGAAGTTGCGCCTGTAGGAGCGGGTGTGGAAGGCGACGATGTCGTTGGAGAGGATGCCCTGGTAGATGTCCTGACGCATGTCGGAGGGCAGCACCCGCCAGGCGTCGGGCTGGGTCCAGGGGATGTGGACGAAGTGGTGCAGGAAGAGGTCGGGCCGGGCCTCGCGGATGTACTTGGGAGCGAGGTACAGGTGGTAGTCGTGGAGCATGACCACGGCGTCCTCGGCGGCCTCCTCGAGCACGGCGTTGGCCAGATCCCTGTTCACCACCGAGTAGCCCTGCTCGTAGGCGTCGATCTCCTCCCTGCGGATGTCCGGGGCGTTGGAGAGGTCCCACAGGTAGTGCTGGATGAACCACAGCATCGGGTTGGCCACCACGCTGTAGAACGCGTCGTAGGCGTCGTCGGCTGACTCCACCAGCTTGACCCGGTAGGTCACGTCGCCGAGCTCGCAGTCGAAGGAGCCCCCCTCGTGCTCCCGGCTGACCTCGGCGTCCTCGTCGGACATCGCCGAGGCGATCCAGACTGCTTCGCGGTGATGCACGAGCCCGGTGAGGGCGGTCACCAGTCCACCTCCGCCGCGCGTGGCCCGCAACTCCTCGCCCTCGCGGCGGAAGGTGGCCGGTCCACGGTTGGAGACGAGGACGAGGGGGGTGTCGTGGGTCACGCCGCTCTCGAGAAGATATGCAGCCAGTCGCGCAGCAGGCGGGGGGTGAGAAAGTTGTTGCGCACGTGCTCCTTGCCCGAGCGACCGAGGCGCCGGCCCAGGTCGGGGTCGCGCAGGATCCGCAGCGAGCGCTCCGCGCACTCCTCGGGTGAGGAGACCAGGTAGCCGGTCTCCCCGTCCTGGACCTGCAGGGGGATCCCGCCCACGTCGCCGCCGACGAACGGCCGGGCCTTCCACAGCGCCTCGGAGACCGTCAGCCCGAAGCCCTCTCGCGTGGACTTCTGAATCACAACGTCGGCCTGGGACTGGAAGGCGTTGACCTCGATCGCCCCCACCTGGTTGAGGTTGTTGAGGATGTGGACGTCGGGGTCGCCGTCGGCGTGGGCCATCGTCGAGTTGAAGAACTCCCAGCCCTCGGGGTCGTCGAGCGCCATCGAGCCCACCAGGGCAAGCTGCACCTCGGGCATCTCCTCCTTGACCACGCGGTAGGCGTCGATCACGCCCATGGGGTCCTTCCAGGGGTCGAAGCGCGATACCTGGCACATCAGCGGACGGTCCACGTCGAGGCCGAACTGGTCGCACACGAACGCGGCGTCCTCGGGCGAGAAGGCCATGTTCTTGGGCGCCAGCGGGTCGATGGCCGGCGGGCAGATGTTCACGAGCGCGCCGTCGAGGCCCGGGGGAACGTAGTCCTGAAGGTGGAACACCGACTCGTCGTAGCCCCGGACGTGGGGGACGACGTGGTCGATCGCATCCTGGTTTGGCGTCGAGAGGTCGATGTGGCAGCGCCAGACCCACGTGCGCCCGTGGCCGGGCACGTGGTCGCGGATGCCCAGCGGCTGGGGGTCGTGGACGATGATCACGTCCCAGCCGTCGCGGAGCTCGCGGGCGTTCATCTCGTTGAAGCGCTCGAAGATCGCCCACTCCTCGGCGTCGAGCGAGTCGGGGTTGCCCTGGAGGGCGTTGTGCAGGCGCTTGGTGACGTTGTAGAACTCCTCGCGCCCCAGCATCACCTGCCACTCGGCCTTGATGCCAACGTCGTGCATGAGCGGGATCAGCGTGTAGAGGATCTCGGCCACCCCGCCACCGAAGGCGGTGGCGCTCAGGTGCAGGACCTTCAGGCCCTGAAGCTGCTCGGACAGCTCGCGAATCTCCGCGATGAGCGGTCGCCCCGCCACGTGCGTGTAGTCGGCCAGGCTCTTGTGCCCGAGGGCGATCGGCTGCAGCATCGCGCGCGGAGGCTAGCCGTCGCTGTCCGGCAGGTACTTGACGAGCTCGATGTGACCCTGCTCGTAGTGGGCCTCGTCGACGGTGGCGCCGATGATGGCGCGTCCGAGCTCCTGTTCTCCTGTCGGCTCAGGGCCGGCGGGGCCGGCGAGGCTCACTGCCAGCCGGCTGTCCTCGAGCACGAACGAGATGTGGAGCCGCCCCTCGTCGCCGACCGGCCCGACCTCGTCGACGAAGTCGTTGGCCGCCTCGGTCACCGCGAGCTTGAGATCGGCCACGTCCTCTGCGCCGAGTGGGGTCAGGCGGCAGACCGCCGAGAGAGCCAGGCGGGCCAGCACCAGGTGCTCAGGCCGAGCGGGGATGGCGAGAGCGACGTCGCGGTCAGACGCCTGGGCATCCTCGATCTCTCTCACGTCGGGCGCCAGCCTACCCCTCCGAGGAGGACCTCAAGCGTGCGACCCCCTCCCGCACGGACTCGAGGATGCGAGCGTGCAGGGCGGCGTTGGCACTCGCCACCACCGACATCTGGAACTCGGCGCCCGAGCCGAGCAGGGGCCGGTCAGACAGGCGCTCGCCGCGGGCGTCGGTCACGACCACGCCGGCCTCCTGGCAGATCAGTGCCGCGGCGGCCAGGTCGTAGGGCGAGTTGTTGAGCACCGCTCCTCCGCCCACTCGCTCGAACTCCTCGCGCATGCCGGGCACCTCGGCCACCAGCAGCGGGCCGGGCTCCACGTAGGCGTCCAGCTGGCCGGTGACCACCCGGGTCATGTCGAAGGCGGCCGAGCCGAGCTCGAAGGTGCCACCGCCCACCGAGGAGCCGTCGATCAAGTCCGCCAGGACCTCGGTCAGCGCCCGGGCCGGCCGCCCGCGAAAGCCGTAGGTCCAGAACAGGCGCGAAAGCTCCTCGTTCGATGACAGAGCGCCGGCGGGCGACTCGACCAAGCGGCCGCGCTCGGCCAGGAAGACAGCTCCGGACGGGATCTCCACGACGCAGGCCGCCGAGACGTCGGCCATGGTCGGGTCGGGCAGCGGCGCCGCCGCCACCGAGACGCAGCATGACTCGAGACCCGCCATGGCTGGGCGGGTGCCGTCGATCGGGTCGACCACGAGCACGTGCTCAGCGCCGCCCGCAGCGCTGCGGGGGGAGCCCTGCGGGGCACCCCTCGCGGGGACCAGTCCACGGTCCTCGGAGTAGAAGGCCAGCTCGGGCGCCCGCTCGGCCATGAAGCGCTCGAGCTCGGCCTCTGCCTCGGAGTCGATCGCGAACGTTGGGTCGCCGCCCGCCCCTGCGGCCCCTCGGGCGCGCCCGGCGTGTGAGCCCAGATGGGGGAGCACACGCTCGCGCAGGGCGAGCGAGAGCTCGCGGACGAGCTCCAGCACTAGCGCCGGCGTGGAGGCTCGACCGGGCGGCGGGTCAGCTTGACCTTGACGTCGCGCCGGTCACCGTCGCGCAGAATCTCGAGCTCCACTTCCTCGCCCTCGTTCTTGCCGGCGATCACGTCGGCCAGGTCCTCGGTGCGGGTGAGCTTCTGACCGTCGACCGAGATGACCACGTCGCCTCCGGTGGGGACGTCGGGGTTACCCTGAAACTCGCGCTTGCCCGTGCCGCCCTTCAGGTCGGCGTCGTCGGCGGGGCTGCCGTCCTCCACCTCGGCGACGAGCGCGCCGCCGGAGACCGGAAGGCCGAGCGAGCGAGCCAGCTGCGGGAAGAGCGGCTGGGCGGAGACGCCGAGGAAGCCGTAGGGCACGCGCCCCCGAGCGCGCAGCTCGCGGATGGAGCGTCGCACGGCGTCGGCCGGGATGGCGAAGCCGACGCCCTCGCCCCCGCCGCTGCGCGACCTGATCTGGGCGTTGATCCCCAGCACCCGGCCCTTCTCGGAGAGCAGGGGCCCGCCGGAGTTGCCGGGGTTGATCGCGGCGTCGGTCTGGATGGCGTTGCCGGTCTGGAACTGGGTCAGCGACTCGATGTTGCGGTCGATGGCGGAGATCACGCCCACCGACAGCGACTGCTCCTCGCCGAAGGGGCTGCCTATCGCGGCCACCGGCGCGCCCACCTTCACGTCGCGCGTGGCGCCCACCGTCAGCGGTGTGAGCCGCAGGCCACGGGGGTCGAGCTTGAGCACGGCGACGTCGGCGAAGGGATCGGTGCCGACGATGCGCGCGGGCACGCGGTTGCCGTCCGAGAAGCCCACGAAGACCTGTTTGGCCCGGCGGGTGCGCGGCGTGCCGGTGGTCACCACGTGCGCGTTGGTGGCTACGAACCCCTGGGAGTCGAGCACGAAGCCCGAGCCCTGGCCGCCCTCGCCCTCTCTCTCGAGAATGCCGCGCCGGCCATCCCCGAAGAGCGAGGTGATGGTGACCACCCCGGGGGAGAGGCGGTCGTAGAGGGCCTGCGGATCGAAGGCGCCTCTCGCACCGAGGCCCTTGACCACCTCCACCTTGGTGGTCCGGCTCTGGACCTGCTGCGAGCCGGGATCGCTCGAACCGCTCCCCGGCTCGTCGTCGCCCACCGCGCAGCCGGCGAGCATCAGGGCGGCGAGCGCCGCCGGGGCGAGGCGACCCATCTAGCGCTCTTCGCGGGGCAGCTCGAGTGTGAAGGCGGTGCGACCCGGCCGCGCCGAGACGCTGATGTCGCCGTTCATGTGCTCGGCCAGCTCCTTGGCGATGGCCAGGCCCAGGCCGGCTCCGGTGGTGGCGTCGCCGGTCCAGAAGCGCTCGAACACGTGCCCGTCCGCACCCTGGGACATCCCAGGGCCCGAATCGGCCACCGTGAACTCGGCGGCTCCATTGTCTCGGTCGGCGCTCACGGTGACGGGGGTGCCCTCGGGGGTGTGGCGGAGGGCGTTGTCGAGGAGGATACGCATGATCTGGGCCACCTTCTCGCGGTCTGCGCGGGCATCGACGCCTGCCTCGGGCAGGTCGAGCGAGAGCTCGGTGCCGTGGCGGGACACGGCCGGCCGGAACTCGCTTACGACCGAGCGCGCCAGCTCGGCGAGGTCGATTTCCTCGGGGGCCAGCTCCACCGAGCCGGCGTCCAGGCGCGACAGGTCGAGCAGGTCCACCGCGAGCTTTTGCAGGCGCTCCACCTGCTCGGACATCGTCTCCAGGAACTCACGTCGGGTGGCCTCGTCGAGCTCCTCGTCGAGCAGCAGCTCCACGAAGCCCGACAGGGAGAAGATCGGCGTGCGCAGCTCGTGAGAGGCGGTGGCCACGAACTCCTTGCGCGCCACGTCGACCTGGCTGAGCTGCTGGGCCATCTCGTTGAAGGCGCGGGTGAGCTGGCCCAGCTCGTCTTCGGAGTCGACGGGCAGGGGCTCGGAGAAGCGCCCGGCCGCGAGCTCCCCGGCGCGGCGCTCCACCCGGCGCACGCGCCGCGCGACAGACTGCGCAACGAGCGTGCCGCCGGCCAGCGCCAGCAGCAGGGCCACGGCGGTGGCCACCAGGATGCGGTTGCGGATGAAGCCGACCGTCTGGACCGTGTCCTCGAGGCTGGCCGAGTACAGAGCCACGCGGACCACCTCGTCCCCGGTCCGGATTGGCTGGGCCACCTGGGCGAGGTCCTCACGGCCGAAGCGCGTGGACTCGGTCTGCACGCGCCCGCTGGTCGTGGCCTTGCGGGCCAGCTCGTCGTTTCGTGGATAGACCAACTGCTCGCGGGAGTCGGTCAGGGGAAAGAAGCTGACAGCGCCGCTGTCGGAACGCTGGATGGCGAGGAGGGTGACCCGAGCTCCCGCGTTGTCGGCCAGCGAGCGGATGGTTCGGTCGACCTGAGGGGCGGGGATGTCACCGTTTGTGATGCGATCCAGCGGGCGGACCGAGCCGCGGGCGGCGCGCAGAAGGTCGTCCGTGCGCTGTTGGGTGAGGTTGGTCTGCAGCTGGGGGACGGCGAGGAAGTAGATGGCGGCCATGGCCAGGGCGACCACGGCGGCGAACAGCAGCGCCACCTTGTTGCGCAGCGAGCCGAGGAGCGGCCTCATCGTTCCTGGAAGCGGTAGCCCACCCCTCGCACGGTGAGGATCAGCTCGGGCTCGTGGGCGTCGGCCTCGAGCTTCTCGCGCAGGTGGCGGATGTGCACGTCGACCGTGCGCGGGTCGCGGTAGGCGGAGTCGCCCCACACGCGCTGGAGCAGCTGACTGCGGCTGTAGACGCGGCCGGGGCTGCGCGCCAGCGCCACGAGGATCTCGAACTCGACATAGGTGAGCCGGACGGGCTGCCCGCTTGCCTGCACGGTTCGCTTCTCGAAGTCGATGCGCAGATCACCGTGGGTCAGCGGCTCCTCGAGCGCGTCCTCCTCGCGGGTGAGGCTCGCGCGGCGCAGCACCGCCTTCACCCGGCTGCGGAACTCGCGCAGCGAGAAGGGCTTGGTGATGTAGTCGTCGGCCCCCAGCTCAAGGCCGAGAACCTTGTCGATCTCCTCGGCCTTGGCGGTGAGCATGATGATCGGCACGCCGCTGCGCGCCCGCAGCCGCCGGCAGACCTCGAAGCCGTCGACCTTCGGCAGCATCAGGTCGAGCACGACGAGGTCGAACGAGCCCTCACTGAGGCGGTCTAGGGCCTCTTGGCCGTCCAGGGCGCCGACCACGTCATAGCCCTCTCGCCTGAGGGGGAAGGACAACAGCTTCTGCACCGACTGCTCGTCGTCGACGAGGAGGATCCGCGGTGCCTGCTGAGACACCCTCAGATTGTAGGTTGCCCCGATGGAGAGCAAGCCGACCGCCCTAGGACGACGACCTCGAGTGGGAGCACGGCACAAGCCGACCGCATGATCGAGCCGCGGGTATACAGAGCCGCCTTCGTCCCTGCCGTGCTGACCGTCGTGCTCGCGATGTTCTCGCTGGAGAGCCGCCCGCCTCCCCTGCCCCAGGGCCTCGCCGCCGACGTCCTCTTCGACGGCCGCCAGGCGACCGGTACCGCCAACACGATCGCCGGCCGCGAGCCCGATCGCCGCGCAGGCACGACCGGAGACCGCGCCACCGCGGCGCTGGTGGCAGACACCTTCGCCGACCGGGGCTTCACGGTGGAGCGCGACGCCTTTCGCAGTCAGGATCGTGATCTGGTGAACGTGGCCGGCCGCCGCCCCGGCCGCCGGCGCGAGCAGGTGGTGGTC
>JACCZR010000271.1 GCA_013695855.1 Thermoleophilaceae bacterium | reverse complement strand
TCCTCGTCGGGCTGCTCCCCCACGCCGTTCTAGAGCTGACTGCGCTCTTCCTCCCCCTCGCGGCGTGGACCATCGCCAGCCGCAAGGGCAGCTGGCACGAGCTGCTGGCCGCCACCTTTGTGACGACTGCCATCGCCGTGCCCGTCCTCCTGGTCGCCGGCCTCATCGAGCTGTACGTCTCGCCCGAGCTGACCCGGGCACTGATCTTCTAGAACGGGGTCGAAGCTGCTGTGCTCTCCCGGGCTAGCCCATCCTGCGGGCGTTGACCACGCCGTCGAGCAGCTCCCAGTTGCCGCGCAGGGCGGTCTCGGCCACTTCGAGCAGGCGCTCGGCGTCGGCGCCCTCGAGGCGATCCTCGATCAGCTCGCGCGAGTGCTCGGCGTGCATGACGTCGAGCTCGGCGTGCAGCGCGAAGTACTCGGTGGCCGGTCCCTCCTCGACGTGGTAGTGGCGGAGGAGACCCTCGAGCTTGGTCTTCGAGATCGCCGGCTGGGCTGCCTCGACGGCGTAGGTGGCCACCAGGCGCTCCAGCGTGGTCTCGCCGGCTGTCCAGGCCTCGGCGCACGCGCGCGTCTCGGGCCGGGGCTCGTGGCCGTGCTCGGCGCCGACGGCGTCCCCGAAGGCGTCCCAGAGCTCGATGTGCGCGGCCTCCTCGGCGGCGTGCTGCTCGAGCTCGGCCTTTACGGCCGGCTCGGCCGCGCGAGCCGCTGCTCCCACGGCGTCGGCCAGGGCCACGACGGCGTGGCGGTACTCGCCGGCGTAGAAGCCGATGTCCTCGCGGCTGAGCGCGCCCTCGCTCCAGCTCTTGTAGAACGGGTGCTCGAGCACGTTCCAGCGGTCGCGCACGGCTTCGAGGCGGGTGAAGAAGTCCACGTGTCTCCTTGGTTTGTGGCGGGACGAGGCATCCTATTCCTCTCCCCGTGAGACCGCCCCCCGAAGAAGAGCTGCACGCGCCCGAGTTCCCGCCGCGCATGGACTGGCTCAACGTCGCCTTCCTGCGCATGGATCGCCTGATCGGCAGAAATGTCGCGCTGGTCGAATTCTGGGACTTCGCCCGCGTGAACTCGCTGCGCACGCTGCCGTACTTGAAGGCCTGGCACGAGCGCTACCACGGCGCGGGCCTGCGGGTGATCGGTGTCCACTGCCCCGGCTACTCGTTTGGCCGCGACAGCGATACCGTGGCTGCGGCGGTCGAGCGGCTCCAGATCGAGCATGCCGTGCTGCTGGATCCCGAGCTCGCGGTATGGCGCTTATACGGAAACCGCGGCTGGCCCGGCCGCTACCTGTTCGACCGGCGCGGAGTCTTGCGCTACGTGCACTACGGAGAGGGCGACTACGTCGACTGCGAAGCGGCCATCGGCGAGGTCCTCTCCGAGCTGGACCCGGGCTTCCAGGCGCCGCCGCCGCTCGAGCCGGCGCGGCCCGAGGACGCGCCCGGTGTCCTGCTGGAGCCGCAGACCGCGGACATCGCGCTGCCGGCCGACGCCGACCGACTGCAGCTGGTCCGCGACTGGCTGCCGGGCGAGGACTACCTCGAGGCCGAGGACGCCGGCGCGGCGGCCGAGTTCAGCTTCTCGGCCGGCGCTGCCTACGCAGTGCTCTCTGGGGCGAACCGCGAACCCGGGCTCTACGAGGTCGAGGGACGTGTCGTGGCCGACGACCCCGGCCTGCGACTCCACGGCGTGCAGTTCACGCCGGCCCCGTCGCGCGCCTGAGCGCCGACACGCTCCGCGCCCGCCCCCCCGGACCGCGCTCTGCCGGACGCTCGGAAAGCAAGAAGCCCGCCTGAAGCGGGCTCCTCACTGCGCTATGTGCTCTGCGCTCTACTCGACCGGCTCAGACCTGACCGTCTTGCTGAAGGCCTTGCCGCAGTTCTTGGTCGCCTTCACGTAGGCGTAGAACTTGCCCTGCCCGTCGGTGTTGATGGACCACATCGAGTCAGGACCGTTCGGCTGCGCGATGTCGCTGCCGATCTTCTGATCGCGGCGAACGTTTCGCTTCCGACCGGTCTGCTTGAGGAGGGTCACCTTGCGGCCCGACTCGCAGGACTCCTTCTTGCTCTTCACGTACCCGAAGAAGCCGCCCTGCTGGGCCTCGATCGAGACCTTGGCTCCTGCCGACTTGGCCTCAGCCGTTCCGGCGGTACCGAGCGACGCCGCGCCCAGCGAGACGGCGGCGAGGGCGGTGGCGACGAACTTGGTGGTGGCGGTGCGGGTCATTGTTTCCTCCTGGTGGGTGGTGGTGAATCCGATGGGAGGAGTCTGCGGTCGCGCCGCCGTCCCAGCTAGAGGGCCAAGGGGTGGTCCGGCGCCACCCGGGGTGGTTCCTTTCCCACCCTTGGGTGGTGCTCGCTAGCGGCTGATGCGCGTGACGCTGTCGTCGCGGAAGGAGGCGACCCACACACGGGTCTCCTCCACGGCGATCCCCACGGGCTGGGCACCGACCTTCTTGCGCTCGGCCACGCGGCCCTGGCTGTCGATGCGGATCGCCTGGCCCGCACCCGAGAGCGTGACCCAGACACCGTCGGCCCCCGCTGCGGCCACTTCGCGCGGGCCGCCGCCCACCTCGATCGGAGCCTGCGCCTGCTGACCCGTGCGGACGTCTATGCGGCTCACTGTGCCGTCGCCGCTGTTGGCCACCCAGACGTCGCCACCGGAAACGGCCACCCCGCGCGGTTCAGCGCCTACGCGGATCGCCTTCCCCAGCTGCTTGCCCGATCTAGAGCTCAGGCGCACCAGGGTGCCGCGTTCGCTGTCGGTCACCCAGACGGCCTCCGGGCCGGTGGCCACGCCGATCGGCGAGCCGCCGAGCTGGATGGCGCCACGCGGCCGGCCGCTGGCCGCGTCCAGGCGGCTGAGGCTTCCGTCGCCGGCGTTGGCCACCCAAACCGAGCCGTCGCCCGCTGCGATGCCCTCAGGGGCTTTGCCCACCTCGATCGGTGCTCCTCGCAACTCGCCCGAGGTGTCGTCCACGCGGCTCACGGTGCCGTCGCCGGTGTTGGTCACCCAGACCGCCCCCTGGGCGCTGGTCACGCTGTCGGGGTCGCTGCCCACCTTCACGGCCCCGCCCGGGGTGTCCGCGCTGGGGTCGATCGGGGTCAGCGTTCCTGCGCGCGCACTCGCCACCCAGGCCTTGCCCCCGGCCACGGTGACACCGTCGGGGCCGCCCGACACCGGGATGGTGCTGGCCGTTCCGCTGCTGCGCGTGGGCTCGCCGCCGCCGCCGGCCTCGTCCCCGCTCCCACCGCCTCCCAGCGAGAGGACCAGGACAGCGGCGGCGATCACGGCGGCGAACAGTCCGATCAGCGGGCCCAAGGGCAGCGGCTTCTTGCCCTCGCCCTTCGCGGGCTTGATCGCGCCCGTACTCAGGGTGGCCTCGGCGGAGGCCGCGGTGGGCGGTTCGACGCTCGGGCCGGCCGGGCCGCTCGTTTCCTGCGCCGGCGTGGCACCCACCGCCGACGTCGTGGCCCGCGCCACCGCTCCCGCGTCCGGGTAGCGCTCGCCGGGATCCTTGGCCATGCAGCGCTCCGCCACGTCCGCGAGCGCCGCCGGCACCCCAGGTCGCAGCTCTCGGAGCGACGGGATCGGCGCGTTGGCGTGGGCGAGCATCTTCGCCACGTCGGAGTCGCGCGGGAACGGCACGTCGCCGCTCAGCGACTCGAACAGCATGCAGCCGAAGGCGTAGACGTCGCCCCGCGCGTCGCCGCGGTGGCCCTCCAGTCGCTCGGGGGCGAGGTAGTCGATCGTGCCCACCACCGCCCCCGTGCGGGTCACGCCGCCGGTGGCGGCCATCTCGCGCGCGATGCCGAAGTCGGTCAGGTAGGCGTGCTCGTGGCCGTCCTCGTCGTCGGAGACCACGAGCACGTTGGCCGGCTTGACGTCGCGGTGCACCAGGCCCCGGCGGTGCGCGGCCGACAGGGCGGCCGCGACCTGGGCCAGCAGCCTCGCCGCCCGCGGCGACTCCAGCGTCCCTTCACGCTCGAGCAGCGCCCGCAGATCGGTTCCGTCCACATAGCGCATGACCAGGTACAGCAGGCCGTCGCGCTCGCCGGCCTCGTAGACGGGGATCACGTTGGGGTGCTCGATAGACGCGGCCAGCAGCGACTCGCGCTTGAAGCGCTCGCGGAAGTTCGCGTCGCGGGCGAGGTCGGGGGCGATCACCTTGAGTGCCACCCGGCGCTGGAGGGCGATCTGCGTGGCGACGTAGACGACACCCATGCCGCCTTCTCCGGCCACCGCCTCGATGCGGCAGCCGGCTACCTCCGAACCGACGGCAAGCCCAACCATTGCCCGCGTTCATACCATCAGCCCATGCACCGCGCGTCGGCCGCCGAGCTCAAGGACCAAATCGAGGCCGAGCGGCTGGGCACGCCTTTCGTGGTGGTGCGCGACGGCGACGACCGCCAACGGATCGTCTCCCTCTCCGGCGAGCGCTTGACGGTGGGCCGCGCTCGGGACGCCGACCTCTCCCTCGACTGGGATCACGAGGTCTCCCGCGTGCATGCCGAGCTCGTGCGGATAGGGGGCGCCTGGACGATTAGCGACGACGGCCTGTCGCGCAACGGCTCCTACGTAAACGCGGAGCGCATCACCGGACGGCGCCGGCTACAGGACGGCGACGTGCTGCGCTTCGGCGCCACCACCGCGGTGTTCCGCGCGCCTTCGGCGGCAGCGACCGTGGCCGAGACGGCCTTGGCCGAGGATGTGCCCGACGCGACGCTCACCGCCACCCAGAAGTCCGTGCTCGTCGCTCTGTGCCGCCCCTACGGCGACGGCGGCGCCTACGCCACGCCTGCCCCCAACCAGCAGATCGCCGGTGAGGTCTTCCTAAGCGTGGACGCCGTGAAGACCCACCTGCGCACGCTGTTCGCCAAGTTCGGCGTGGAGGACCTACCGCAGAACCAGAAGCGGGTGAAGCTGGTGGAGCGGGCGCTGCAGAGCGGGGCGATCACCCCGCGCGACCTGCGTGAGGAGACCGGAAAGGGCTGACTGGCACGTCCCGGCGCTGGTGGGCGGCGAATGAGAGGACGGTTGGCCTGCCTGCAATCCCCCTGGTCGTGCCCGGCGCCGCTGAGCGCCTCGCCTTTATGATCGCCGCGTGCTACGCGGAGTCCTCTACTGGACGGCGGTGCTCGCCGTCTCCGTGGCCCTCGTCGTTGCGCTGATCCTCTTCTTCGAGTCGCGCGACCAATCGAACCTCGAAGGCGGCGTCATCCCCCCGCCACCCGCGCTGGCTCCCTTTTGACGAAGCGCGCGAAGACCACGATCCGCTGGGCGGCGCTGTAGAGCGGGTGGCAGGCGCTGAGGATGAGCTGGTCGTAGCCCACCGGGCGCTTCACCGAGATCTCCGAGGGCGCCACGATCCGCGTCCTGTCGACGCGGTAGACGAAGCGGCCGTAGGTCATGTCCATCACGATGCGGTCGCCCGGCCGCAGCTTGTCGATCGTGCGAAACGGCGCGCCGTGAGTGGTGCGATGCCCGGCGACGCCGACCGTTCCGCGCTCCCCCGGCAGCGGGGTGTCGGAGTAGTGGCCGGGCCCCTTACGCAGGTCGCCGGTGTCCGTGCCCTCGACGAGGAGGTATCGGCGGCCGAGCGCCGGGAGCTCGATGCGGCCGATCGCGTCGCCCTTCAGCGGTTGTCGCTCGCGCACCCGGTTGGGCGCGTCGGCCAGCGCCGACTCGAGGCTGTTCTGCCGAAATAGCGAGGTGAGATAGGAGACCGGCTCCTGCCAGGTGAGGGTCGCCGCCGCGTCGGCCAGCAGAAGCACCCCGCTGACGGTCATCACGGCGGCGACGAAGCGCAGGAAGGAACGCATCACGCCTCTGTGTAGGAGTGGCCGGTGCGGGCTAGTTGGCGAGCAGGCGCCGCGCTCCCAGGCCGCCGCCGACCAGGACCAGCGCCAGCAGCACGAGCTGCCAGATATCGAGGCCGGTGAAGGCCAGGGGCCCCGAGTCCGGCTCGTCGGACTTCTCGCCAGCCGGCTGGTTCTGCTCGTCCTCCTCGGCGCCCTGGCCCTGCAGGTACTTCTTGCGGTACTCCTCGCAGAACTTCTTGTCGCTGTGGGAGGGCTCGGCGTCCTTCATCTTGCAGTACCGCTCGTAGCGCCCCTTCTCCTCCTCGGTGGGGGCTCCGGGCGCCTCCTGTTTGTCCTCGGTGGCCGGGTCGGGCTCCGTGGGCCCGGGCGGCGCCGGCTGCTCGGGAGTGGGCGGCGGCGGGG
>JACCZR010000263.1 GCA_013695855.1 Thermoleophilaceae bacterium | reverse complement strand
GTCGGCGCCCGCGGGGGCGTAGCGGCGGCGCTCGGTGATAAGCGAGACGCGCATCCGCTCGCGCGCCTCGAGCTCACGCACGACGCCGTCGCCGCCGCGGTGCTCGCCCTCGCCGCCCGAGCCGCGGCGCACCGAGTACTCGATCGCCCGCAGCGGGAACTCGAGCTCGAGGGCCTCCAGCGGCGTGTTGAGCGTGTTGCTCATGGCCACGTGGACAGCGCTCGGGCCGGCGGCGTCGGGGCAGGCGCCCTGGCCGCCGCCGAGCGTCTCGTAGTAGGTGAAGCCGTCGTTGCCGAGGGTGAGGTTGTTCATGGTCCCCTGTCCGAGGGCCCTTCCGAACGCCTTCAGCACCAGGTCCGCCACGCGCGACGAGGTCTCGACGTTCCCGGCGGCCACCGCGGCGGGCGAGCGGGCGCTCAGCAGCGAGCCCTCCTCGGCGATCACACGCAGCGGCCGCTGGGCCCCGGCGCAGGGCGGGACGTCGGGGTCGGCCAGGACACGCAGCGCGAACAGCGAGGCCGAGAGCGTGACCGCGAAGGGGCAGTTGAGGTTGCCCTCGTGCTGGGAGGCTGAGCCGGTGAAGTCGAGCGTCAGGCCGTCACCGTCCACCGTGGCGGCCAGGCGCAGCTCGAGGTCTCCGTCGGCCGCCTCGAGCACGTCGCGGGCCTCGCGGGTCCCCTGGCCCAGCACGGCGATGCCCGAGCGCATGCGTCGCTCGGCGTAGTCCTGGGTCTCATCGAGGGCGTTGCGAAAGGCAGGCAGGCCCGCGCGCTCCGCGAGCTCGGCCAGGCGTTCCGCGCCCGCCCGGTTGGCCGCCAGTTGCGCACGCAGGTCGGCCGTGCGTTGACGGGGGTTGCGCATGCGCGAGGTGAGGTCGCCCAGGAGCTCGCGGTCGAGTTCGCCAGCGCGGGCCAGACGGCTGGGCTCGATCACCACGCCCTCGTCGTCCAGCGTGCGCGAGTCGGCGGGCATGGAGCCGGGCTCGCGCGCGCCCACGTCGGCGTGGTGGGCGCGGCTGACCGCGAAGCCCACCAGCTCGCCGCGGGCGAAGGCGGGAGAGATCGCCGTCACGTCGGGCAGGTGGGTGCCGCCGCTAAACGGGTCGTTGAGGACCCAGGCGTCCCCGGGCTCGTGCGTCTCGCCCACCACCTCGGCCACCGCGAACGGCATCGCGCCCAGGTGCACCGGGATGTGCTCGGCCTGCATGACCATGCGGCCCTCGGCGTCGAACAGCGCGGTGGAGGAGTCGCGGCGCTCCTTGATGTTGGCCGAGTGGGCCGAGCGCACCAGCACGGCGCCCATCTCCTCGCACGCCGCCCGCAGCGCGCCGAGCATCACCTGGAGGGCGACGGGGTCCACGTTCACGGGTCACGCTCCATCGTGACCGCATCCCCCTCGGCCTGCGCCGACCAGCCCGGCGGCACCACCAGGGTCGCGCCGGGCAGCTCGATCACCGCCGGCCCCTCGGCCGAGCTCCCGCCGCGCGCGCCAAAGGACAGCACGCGGGCTTCGACTTCATCTCCGCCGAAGCGCACCCCCCTCGAGCCGGTCGGCGTGAGCCCGCCGCCGCCCCGGGGCACCGCGGCTCCAGGCAGGGCGGCCGCCACCCGCACAGTGACCAGCTCGAGCTCGGCCTGGTCGTCGCGGTAGCCGTAGCGTTCGTCGTGAGCGTGGTCGAACGCGGCACGCAGGTCAGAGGGGTCGGGCTCGAGCTCGCCCGCGATCGAGAGCTCGAAGGCCTGGCCGGCGTAGCGCAGGTCGTAGACGGCGCGCAGCTCGGCGTCGGGCGCTCCCAGCTCATCGCGCCCGCGCTTGCCCAGGCGCCGCACCACCGCCGCAGCCGCCTCCCTGGAAAGGTCCTCTCCTCCGAGCAGGACGCTCTCGGTCACGTCGCGCCGGCGCTCGGAGACGATCAGGCCGAGCGCGGAGAGCACGCCCGAGGAGACCGGCGCCACCACGCGGCTCATCTCCAGCTCGGTGGCCACCGCCGCGGCGTGCATGGGCCCGGCGCCGCCGAAGGCCAGCACGCGGGCCTCGACCTCCTCCTCGCCGAAGCGGGCCCGTCGAGAGCCGGTCGGCGTGAGCCCGCCGCCGCCCCGGGGCACCGCGGCTCCGGGCAGGGCGGCCGCCACCCGCACGGTG
>JACCZR010000256.1 GCA_013695855.1 Thermoleophilaceae bacterium | reverse complement strand
CACCGGCCCCGTGCGGTCTTCCACCTGGCCGCGATCCACTTCGTGCCCGCGTGCAACTCCGATCCCCCGGCCGCGCTCTCGGTCAACGTGGTGGGCACCCAGTCGCTGCTCACCGCCCTCGAGCGTGCCCATCTGCCCGACGCGCTGGTACTGGCCTCCACCGGCGCCGTGTACGAGCCCTCGCCGCACCCCCACCGGGAGGACTCGCCGCTGGCCCCCGACGACGTCTACGGCCTCTCGAAGCTGTGGGCCGACCAGGCCGCGCGGCTACTGCACCGCCGCACCGGTGTTCCAGTCGGAGTGGCCCGTCTGTTCAACGTCGTCGGGCCCGGCGAGACCAACCCGCACCTGGTGCCGGAGATCGTGACCCAGGCGCGGCGGGGCGGGGAGCTGCGGCTGGGCAACCTTGACACCCGGCGCGACTACGTCTACGTGGACGACGTCGCGCAGGGCCTTCATAAGCTCGCCGAAGCCGTGCCGCACGAGGGGCTCGCCACGCTCAACCTCGGAGCGGGACGCGCCGTCGACGGCCACGAGCTGATCGAGCTGATCGGCGAGCTGGTCGGGCGCCGGCTGACCGTAACCGGCGACCCTGAGCGCACCCGCCCCAGCGACCGCCCAGTCCTCGAGAGCGATCCCTCCGCCGCCCGCGAACTATTGGGCTGGGAGGCGACGACCAGCCTGCGCGCCGCCCTCGCTGCGGCCGTGGAGCGCCCGCTCGCCGGGGGCTGATCAGGCGAGCGCCCGCAGCACCTCGGCCGCCGCGTCGTCCACCGTCTGCCAGGGCCCGACGACCAGCTCGGGCGCCTCGGGCGCCTCGTAGGGGGCGTCGACCCCGGTGAAGCCCGGCAGCTCGCCCGCCCGGGCGCGGCCCCACAGGCCCTTGGGGTCCCGGCCCTCGCAGACCTCGGCCGGGGTGGAAACCCAGACCTCGGTGAACGCCACGCCCAGCTCCTCGTGGCGGCTGCGCACAGCGGCTCGGTCTGCCGCGTAGGGAGAGATCAGCGAGACCACCGCCACCACGCCGGCCTCGGCCACCAGGCACGCCACCTCGCCGGCGCGGCGGACATTCTCGGTGCGGTCCGCGGCGGCGAAGCCCAGATCGCGCGAGAGCCCGCGCCGCAGCTCGTCTCCGTCCAGCCACAGCACGGGCCGTCGCTTCTCGCGCAGCCGGCGCTCGACCACCTGCGCAATCGAGGTCTTGCCCGCCGCGGGCAGGCCGGTGAGCCAGACGGTGGCTCCCCTGGAGGCCTGCAAGGCTTCCACGGCTGCGAACCCTACGCGCCCCGCTTGAGCACCCACCGCCCCTATGCAGCGAGCGCCGCTCCGCCCTCGAGCCATCGCTCGACGGCGGTCAAACGCGCCGTGTAGGCGCGATAGGCCGCCGAGCGCTCCAGCTCGGTGCGCGGTGAGTCGGTGACCGCCAGCAGCGGCTCGGCGCCCTCCCCGACCTCGACCAGGTCCAGCTCGAGCAGCACCCGCACCACGCGGCCACAAACAGCGGCGCCACGGGGATGTGCACCCTCGCCCCGCAGCAGACGCTCGAGCTCAGCGCCGTGACAGGCACCGGCGTCGCGCAGCGCACGGAACAGCGAGGCCAGGGACGGGCGCAGATCGAGCCCGGCGCGCCACACGGCCAGGGCGAACTCGGCCTCGGGGGCGCCCCAGGCCAAGTGCAGGAAGCCCGTGGACGGCGCCGCGGCCAGCAGCTCACGGCCGCCTGCCACCGGCGGCGGGTCGAGCGCCACGAGATGGGTGTAGGAGGACGCGAGGCTCGGACTCCGTGCCAGCGTCTCCAGGCTCACCGCGTCGAGGCAGCCCCCGGGCGCCATCCCGGCCACGAGCTGCTCGAGGCCCTCGCGCCTGCGCGCCACGTCCGCGCACACGGCCAGAACCGGCTCTCCGCTCGTGAGCAGGTCTCCGGCCACCCCCGCCACCCCACGGCCACGCCGATCGAGCACGGCCCGGACCGGCGGGCCGGGCAAAGGCCATGGCTGGGCCGGGTCCGCGGCCAGCTCGTGGCGGATCGCCTCCCACAGCGGCTCCTCGTCGTCCAGCGAGCGCACGTCGCCGCCGCGCGACGGCCCCACCGCCCGCAGCAGCACCCTGGGTTCGACCACTCCATTCCAGTGGTTTCGCTCCAGGCGGAACGCCACGTCGCACGGGCCATCCCCCGCGCATGCCTGCAGCGCCCGGGGCGTCGAGCCGAAGGCGACCGCGCGCGCCCGCGCGCCGCCCGAGACCAGCGTGAAGCGCGCGTGCTGGCGCTCGGAGCCCATGGCGCTCACCGTCTCCACCCGCGCCGAGGGCACCAGCAGAGTGGGCTGCGGGTTGCCCATCCCGAAGGGCCCGAGCGTTTCCATGGCCTCGGCCAGGCCGAGCCCCAGCGCACCCGCGGGGAGCACAGCGTCCACCCGCTCCTCGGGAATCAGGTCCTCTGGCGAGAGCGCCGCGGCGGCGTGAGCGGCCAGCGCATGGCCGAACGGGCGCAGCGACTCGGCAGCGAGCTCGACACCCGCGGCCATCCGGTGCCCGCCGAAGCGCGTGAGCATCGAGGCGCACGCGGAGAGGCCTCCGTGGAGGTCGTAGGCCGACACCGACCGCCCCGACCCGCGCGCAGACCCGTCCTCAGCGAGCGCGATCACCACGCACGGCCGGTGCCAGCGCTCCACCAGACGCGAGGCCACGATCCCCACCACGCCCGGGTGCCAGCCTTCCCCCGCCACCACCATCGCCGCGCGGTGGGCCTGGGCCGAGCAGGCGGCATCGGCGGCAAAGACGATCCGAGTCTCCTCCTCACGGCGGTCGTGGTTGAGCGCGTCCAGCTCCTGGGCCACCTCGTCCGCGCGGGCGGGATCGTCGGTGAGCATGAGCTCCAGCGCGGCGTCGGCCCGGCGCAGCCTGCCCGCCGCGTTGATGCGCGGCCCCAGGCGAAACCCGAGGGCCTGAGCCGACAGGTCGCTCGGGTCGAGCGCCGCGACCTTCATCAGCGCCCGCAGACCGACCCGAGGCGCGCGGGCCATCAGCGCGAGGCCCTCTCGCACGATGCGCCGGTTCTCGCCCCGCAGCGCGACGAGGTCGCACACCGTGGCCAGCGCGGCCAGGTCCAGGCCGGCCTCCGCCTCGCGCGGATCGCGCCCCGCCGCCGCGAACAGCGCCTCCGAGAGCTTGAGGGCCACGCCCGCGGCGCACAGCTCGGGGGTCCCGAAGCCGCCCAGCCCGGGGTGTACCAGCGGGCAGTCCGGCAGCCTCTCACCCGGGCGGTGGTGATCGGTCACGAGCACCTCGAGGCCCGCCGCCCGCGCGGCAGCCACCTCCTCCACCGCCGTGATGCCGCAGTCGACGGTGATCAGCAGCCCGGCCCCCTGGGCGGCCAGTTCCTGCACGGTCTCGGTCGAGAGGCCATAGCCCTCCGAGCGGCTCGGCAGCCGCCAGCTGGGCGAGGCGCCCAGGGCGCGGAGCGTCTCCACCAGCAGGGCGGTCGAGCAGACGCCGTCGGCGTCGTAGTCACCGTGGACCACGATCGGGGATCCGCGCTCGATGTGCCCCAGCACCAGCGCGCAGGCCTCCGGCGCGCCGGGCAGCGTGCCCGGGTCCTCCCGGCGGTCGGCGGCCATGAACTCCCGCGCGTCCTCGGGCGCGTCGAGGCCGCGACGGGCCAGCACGGTCGCCACCTCGAGCGGGAGGCTGAGCTCCTCCGAGAGCCGGACGGCCCGGCCTACGGAGTAGGGGCCTGCGGCCCAGCGCGATGGACGATCCGACATGCGGCCCATTCTGGGAGGGAGACCCGACGGAAAGCTCGTTTCGCCCCAGCGGACACGCAACGGTCGACTCTGCGAAATGGACGTCTGGATCCTCGCCCGGCAAAGTCACGGCCCAAGCTCGGTTCGCGGGCCTGGAGCGGTCTCGGGTCCAGGGCCGAGTCAGGGTAGATCGGCGAGCATCCGCGTGGCCGTGCCTACACGCTTCGGTCTATCCCCGCCGCGGCGTCGGCGCGGCTGCCCACCACATACAGGATCGCCAGCGCAATCATCGCGCCGGGCACGGCTATCAGCGCCTGCGCCAGGTGCGTGTCGTCGCGCCCGGGCACCGATAGGCCGCTCACCAGCAGCCCGAACAGCGCCGATCCGATGACCGCCACGAAGAAGGCGAGCACGATCCCGCCGTAGAAGCGGTCGGGC
>JACCZR010000254.1 GCA_013695855.1 Thermoleophilaceae bacterium | reverse complement strand
CCGCCGCACCGCGCGAGGGGCGCGTGGCGGTGGCGCTCAGCGGCGGAGTGGACAGCGCGGTGGCCGCGCACCTGCTGCGCACCGAGGGCCGCGACGTGGTGGCCGTGACGCTCGAGCTGTGGGCGGACCCTGCTACCGACGGCGGGCGCTCCTGCTGTTCGCCGGCCGCAGTTCTCGGTGCCCGCGCCCTGGCCCACTCGATGGGCCTGCCGCACTTCACGCTCGACATGCGCGAGGCGTTCCGCGCCGACGTGGTCGACCCGTTCCTGGATGCCCACGCCGCGGGGAGCACACCCAACCCCTGCGTGCGATGCAACGGGTTGGTCCGCTTCGACGCGATGCTCGACGCCGCCGATGCCCTCGGCGCGGGAGAGCTGGCCACCGGCCACTACGCCCGCGTGCGCGACGACGGGGAGGGGCCGCTGCTGCGCGCCGCCGACAGCCCCGAAAAGGACCAGAGCTACATGCTCGCCCGCCTTGCCCCCGAGCGCCTTGCGCGGCTGCGCTTCCCGCTCGGAGAGCTCGCCAAGCCCCACGTGCGCGATCTCGCGCGCGCCGCAGCGCTCCCCGTTGCCGAGCGCCGCGAGAGCCAGGACCTCTGCTTCGTGGCCGGACTGGGCCCCCGCGGCTTCCTTCGCCGCCACGGGGGGAGCCGGCTGTCCGAGCGCCCGGGAGAGATCGTGGACCGTGCGGGGCGCTCCGTTGGGCGCCATGACGGCCAGCACCTGTTCACCGTGGGCCAGCGCCGCGGCTTGGGCGTAGCCGCTGCGGAGCCCCTGTTCGTGCTGGCCAAGGACGCCCCGCGAAACCGCGTGGTGGTGGGCCCGCGCGATGAGCTCGCGGCCACCCGTGTGAGCGTGGAGAATGCCCGCCTGCACCGGCCCGGCGGGCGCGTGCGCGCGGTGAAGCTGCGCTACCAAGCGAAGGCCGTGGGCTGTCGCATCGGCGGCAATCCGCCGGCGGGTGAGCACGCCAGGCTGGAGCTCTCGCTCGATCAGCCGGTCGACGCCGTGGCGCCCGGCCAGACCGCCGTCCTGCTCGACGGCGACCTAGTGGTGGGCGAGGCCACGATCGCGAAGGCCCCAGCGGAGGAGCGCAGCCCCAGCGCTGGTGGAGCGAGCACCGCAAGCTCGAGGCCATCGTGAGGGCCGAGCTCATCGAGCTGACGACGCCGCTCTCGCGCGACTACCGGGCGGTGGTCCGCTTGATCGTGGGAGGAATCGCAGAGTCCCTGGACTTCGCCTTCGACGAGGTCGACGACCTCCAGCTGGCTGTCGAGCGGCTGCTGGCCGAAGCCGGACAGACCGGGAGCGTGAACATCAGCTTCGAGCTGGGGCCGCGGAGCGTGCGCACCCGTGTCGGGCCGCTGCGCGAGAGGACCATCGCCGATGCCCTGCAGGGCCCCCCGCCGGCGCCGGGCGAGCTCAACCTGCGTCGCATCCTCGAGGCGGTGGTGGACTCCTACGGCGTCGAGGATGCCGCCGACGGCGCCATCTACGTTCGTCTCGAGAAGGTGCGGGAGGCGCGGTGAGGCAGAGCCGAACCCGATCCCCGAGCGAGGCCGCCAAGGCCCGCAAGCAGGACCGCCTGCTGCTGCGTCGCTACCACCTGGACGGAGACACGACGGCGCGCGAGGAGCTCATCGAGCGCCACCTGCCGCTCGTGCGCTCGCTGGCCCGTCGCTACGCGGGCCGCGGCGAGTCGCTCGAGGACATCGAGCAGGTGGGCGCCATCGGGCTGATCAAGGCGATCGACCGCTTCGAGCTCGAGCGCGAGGTCTCCCTGGCGACCTACGCCACCCCCAATGTGGTGGGCGAGATCAAGCGCCACTTCCGCGACAAGGGCTGGTCCATTCGCGTGCCGCGCGCCCTCCAGGAGCTCAACGCCTCGATGTCCAACGCGATCGACCGCCTGACCGGCCGCCTCGGCCGCTCGCCCTCGATCGCCGAGATTGCCGCCGAGTTGAAGTCCACGCCGGAGGAGGTGCTGGAGGCACTAGAGGTGGGCTCGGCCTACTCGACGGTCTCCCTCTCCACCGGCCCGGGCGGCGAAGAGGACCTCGACCCGATGGAGACGATCGGTAAGGAGGACGAGGGCTTCGACCAGATGGAGACCCGGACGACGCTCGAGCCCGCCTTCGGCCACCTGCCTGAGCGCGAGCGCGAGATCCTCCGCATGCGCTTCGACGAGGGGCTGCCGCAGACCCAGATCGCCGACCGCGTCGGGCTCTCGCAGATGCACGTCTCGCGGTTGATCCGCAAGTCGCTGTCGACCATGCGCGACGAGCTCGCGTGAGACCATCGAGCGGCGGTGCTCGGCCGGCCAACGCCCGGCCTGCGCTCCGGCGCTAGGCGCGTGCGGGTCGTGGCCTGCGCGGCCTGCGTGCTGGCTCTCATCGGATGCGCCGGCGAGGGGTTCGGCGTGGGGGAGGACGCGCGCAAGGGGGGCTCGTTGACGCTGGCCCTCGATCGTCCCCCCGGCTCGCTCGACCCGGCACTGGCCACCGGCCCGCAGGCCCGGCTGCTCGCCTGGCAGGCCTACATCGCGCCGCTCACGCTCCGGCGTGCCTCCGGGCAGGAGGGGACCGAGGTGGTCCCCGGCCTGGCCCGGCGCCTGCCGGCGATCTCCGACGGCGGCCTGACGTGGCGTCTCGAGCTGCGCCCGGGCCTTCGCTATTCGGACGGCAGCCCGTTGCGAGCGAGCGACCTGGTCCACTCACTGCGCCGAGTGCGCGCGCTCGACTCGCCGGGCAAGCGCCTGTTCGCGGGCGTGGACTCTGTCGAGGCCGACGACCGGCGAGGGCGGGTCACCTACCGCCTGCGGGCCCGCGATAGCGCCTTTGCCCAAGTGCTCGCCAGCACGTACGCGGCACCCGTCCCGGCGCGCGTCCCGCTCAGCGACCAGGGCGAGCGCCCGCCGCCGGGCATCGGGCCCTACCGCCTGGCCCGGGCGGGCGGGCAGCTCGTGCTCGTCCGTCGACGGGGTTTCCGACTGCCCGAGGTGCCGGGCGCCAACGTGGACCGCATCGCCGTGAGCGTCGAGCCCGACCCCGAGCGGCGGGCCCGGCGGACGATCGCCGGCGACCTCGACGCAACGGTCGGGCCGCTTCCCGCCCAGCGCCTGCCCGACGTCCGCTCGAGGTACGCCGAGCGTTACGACGAGAGTGCGGGCCTGTCCACCACGATGTTCGCGCTCAGCTCCCGGTCGGCCCCCGTCGACGACGTGCGCGTGCGCCAGGCGGTGAACTTCGCCGTGGACTCCGAGGCCTTCGGCCGGGTGTTGGATGGGCGCCTCGCGCCGGGGTGCACCGTGCTGCCGCCCAAGGTAAGCGGCTACCGGGAGCCGGACCCATGCCCGTACGGCGACCCGGCCGAGCCCGGCGATCTGCGGCAGGCCGCCACGCTGCTTCGCGAGGCCGACGCCGAAGGCGCCCGCGTGACGGTGGGCGGCGGCCCCGGCGCCTTGGACCGCGCCGTCGTCCGCTCGTTCGCGACGTTGCTGCGCAAGCTCGGCCTTCGGGCCCGGGTCGTGAGGCCCGGGGTCCCGGCGCAGGCGACGCTGCTCCACCTGCGCCCGGTCGTGCCCGACCCTCATGCCTACCTGCGAGCGCTGCGTCGCCTGGACCCCCAGCTGGCCCGCGCGGCCCGGCGGGTGCGCGCAGACCCCGACCCCGAGCGGGCAGCCGAGGACTGGGCCACCCTCGACGCCGACCTGGTCGAGCGGGCGCGGGTGGTGCCCCTCGGCTACGACGAGGACTCGACCCTGCTGTCGGCCCGGATCGACTCCGCGAACTGCTTTCGCGCCCATCCCGTGTTCGGGGCCGACCTGTCGAGCATCTGCCTAGAGTGAGCCGGCTTATGGAAACCGCGCGGATACGCGAGCTCTACCTCTCGTTCTTCGAGGAGCGGGGGCACCGGCGCATGCCCTCGGCGTCCCTGGTGCCACCCACCTACGACCCGTCCGTGCTGCTCACCACGGCAGGCATGCAGCCCTTCAAGCCCTACTTCCGCGGCGAGGAGGAGCCGCCCGCGCGGCGGCTGACCTCCTGCCAGAAGTGCTTTCGCACCCCCGACATCGAGGAGGTGGGCACCACCGCCCGCCACCTCACCTTCTTCGAGATGCTGGGCAACTTCTCGGTGGGCGACTACTTCAAAGACCAGGCCGTGCGCTACGCGCTCGAGCTGTCCACCGAGGGCTTCGGGCTGCCGCTGGAGGACGTCTGGATCACGGTCTTCGGAGGCGACGAGGAGTTGGGGATCGGGCCGGACGAGGAAGCGATCGAGCACTGGCGAGCGGTGGGCGTTCCCGACGATCGGATCGTCCCATTGGGTCGTGAGGACAACTTCTGGCAGGCCGGCTCGACGGGCCCGTGCGGGCCCTGCTCGGAGCTCTACCTCGACCGCGGAGTGGAGTTCGGGGAGGCCGACGACCGCCCCGGTGACGACACGGACCGCTTCCTGGAGTTCTGGAACCTGGTCTTCATGCAGTTCGAGCTGCACCCCGACGGCTCGCTCACCGGTCTCCCGGCCAAGAGCATCGACACCGGCCTCGGCCTCGAGCGCCTGGCCGCGATCCTTCAGGACGTGCCCTCGGTGTTCGACACCGACGGCTTCCGTCCCCTGATCGAGCTCGGCGAGGGGCTCTCGGGCCGCCGCTACGGCGAGAGCTTCGCCGTCACCCGCGCCCTGCGCATCCTGGCCGACCACGGGCGCGGGGCGGCGTTCATGATGGCCGACGGCGTGGTGCCCTCCAACGAAGACCGCGGCTACGTCCTGCGCCGGATCACGCGTCGCGCGATTCAGCAGGGGCGGGTGCTCGGCATCGACGACCCCTTCCTGTCCCAGCTCTTCGAGCGGGTGGTCGAGACCGCGGGCGACGCCTACCCCGAGTTGGCTCGCGAGCGGGAGACGATCTCCCGTTGGGCGCGCTCGGAGGAGGAGGGCTTCGGGCGCACGCTCGAGCAGGGCCAGCGGCTCCTGGGCGGGCTGGTCTCCCGCGCGCGCGAGCAGGGGACGTCGTGGGTGAGCGCCGAGGAGGCCTTTCGCCTGCACGACACCTTCGGCTTTCCCTTCGAGATGACGCGCGAGCTGCTCGCCGAAGAGGGCCTCTCGGTGGACGACCAGGGCTTCGAGGAGCTGATGGACCGCGCCCGGGAGCTCGCCCGCGCGGGTGGCGGGCGCACCGCCGCGGCTACCGGCGGCCAGCACGAGCGCGTGCTCGCCTTTGCCCGCGCCGCGGAGCCCAGCCGCTTCAGGGGCTACGAGACGACCGAGCTGGAGACCGTGGTGAGCGCCACCGCTCGGTTCGATCACGGACTTGTGCTCGTAAAGCTGGAGGACAGTCCCTTCTACGCCGAGGGCGGCGGTCAGGTGGCCGACCGCGGCCGCCTGGAGACTCCCTCGGGCTCCGGGCAGGTGACAGACGTCTATCGGGTGGGCGACGACCAGGCGCTTGCCCTCGAGGGGGTCGAGGGCGAGATCGGGTCGGGGGAGACCGCTCGCGCCGCGGTCGATCGCTCGCTGCGCCTGGAGACCATGCGCAATCACACGGCGACCCACCTCCTGCACGCCGCGCTGCGCGAACGGCTGGGCACGCACGTGCGCCAGGCCGGCTCGTATGTAGGGCCCGACAAGCTGCGCTTCGACTTCACCCACGGCGAGAAGCTGAGCCCGGGGGAGCTCGACGACGTCGAGCGCCGGATCGCGGGGTGGATCGCAGGCGGCCATCCGGTGCATGCCGTGGAGACCACCCGCGATGAGGCCGAGCGCCTCGGCGCGATGGCGCTCTTCGGCGAGAAGTACGGCGACTGGGTGCGGATGGTCGAGATCGACGGGGTCTCGCGTGAGCTGTGCGGCGGCACCCACGTGGCCACCACTGCGGAGGTGGGCCTGTTCCATGTCACGGCCGAGACGTCGAGCGCCTCCAACGTGCGGCGCATCGAGGCGGTGAGCGGCTCGGCCGCGGTCGAGCTGTTCCGCGAGCGCACAGAGAGCCTGCGCAGGATCGCCAAGGTGGTCCGCGCCCAGGAAGCCGACACCGTGCGCGGTGTGGAGCGGCTGGCCGATCGCGTGAAGGAGCTGCAGCAGAAGAGGCCTTCGGCGGGCCCCGAGCGCGACACCGCGGACGAGCTGGTGCGGGGCGCCGTGGATCTCGGAGGCGTGCCCGTGGTGGTCGAGATCATCGGGGGCTCGGACCCCAAGGCGCTGCTGGCGCTCTCGGACACGGTGCGCCAGCGGCTGGGCGACTCCGCGGTGGTGCTCGGGACCGCGGGCGAGGAGCGTGTGAACTTGGTGGCCAATGTGGCGCCCGCGCTGGTCGAGCGCGGGGTGCGCGCCGGAGAGGTGGTGCGCGCGGCCGCCGAGAAGGTGGGAGGCGGCGGCGGAGGGCGCGACACCATGGCCCAGGCCGGCGGGCGTGAGCCCGACAAGCTGCCCGAGGCGCTGGCCAGCGCGCGAGCGGCGATCGAGATGGCGCTCGGTTCGTGACGGGAAGGGTGCTTGCCCTGGACCACGGGTCGGCTCGCTGTGGCTGCGCGGTGTCTGACCCCTCGGGCACGCTGGCGACGCCCCTGCCCGCCATCCGCCGCCCCGACCAGCCGGCGGGCCTCGACGCTGTCGCGGCCCTGGTCGGCGAGCGCGAGGCCGAGCACGTGGTGGTTGGCCTACCGCTGACCCTGGCGGGCGGGGAGGGAGAGCAGGCGCGGGCAGCGCGCGAGTTCGCCGACGCGCTCGCCGAGCGGGTAGACGTGTCCGTCGAGTTGTACGACGAGCGGTTCACAACGAAGATGGCCGAGCGCTGGGGCGGCGCGGGCGACCCGGACTCACGCGCGGCCGCGCACCTGCTCGAGGGCTGGCTGGCCGCCGCGGCGCGAGAGGCGACATGACGCCCTCGGGGCCTCCACCCGTGCCGGGTGGGCGCAACCC
>JACCZR010000234.1 GCA_013695855.1 Thermoleophilaceae bacterium | reverse complement strand
GGCCTGTGGGGTGACAGCTGCGGCCGGGCCGGCCGGTAGCCGCGGCGCGTACGGCTGAGCCTCACCGGCCACGCGCATCGGGCGAGTGTCGCAGTGGTCAGGCGCCCACGCCGGGACGCAGCGCCGCGCGCGCGTCGGCGATCGCCTGCTCGGTGTCGATGAAGTGGACGGCATGCATCCCCGCCTCGGCGGCCGCCACGCAGTTGACCTCGACGTCGTCGATGAATACGCACTGCTCCCCCCGCACGCCCAGGCGGTCCAGCACGATCGCGTAGATCTCCGGCTCGGGCTTGCGCGTGCCCACGAAGCCGGAGTCCACGATCACCTCGAAGAGGTCGTCGATCTCGGGAAGCATGGGTCGCCACAGCGGCTCCCACTCCCGCACGTTGTTGGTGCACAGGGCCAGGCGCAGGCCGCGCCCGCGCAGCTCGGCCAGGAACGCGAGCATGGGCTCGTTTCGCTCGAGGCGGGTGAAGTACCCCTCGCCGAGCTCAGAGAGCTCGATGCCCTCCCGCAGCTCGTCGGAGACGCGCCTCATGAACTCGGCCTCGGCAACCTCGCCGCGTTCGAGGGCGTGCAAGGGGTGCTCGCCCGTGCGCTCGCTGGACGCCGCCATCGCTCGGCCGAGGTCGGCGAGGGTGGTCGCGCAGCTCTCGGCGAAGGCGTTCAGCGCGTGCACCAGCGGCGTGGTCAGCACGCCGCCGAAGTCGCAGACGACCGCGCTCGGGCTCACGCCGCTTCGGGTGCGGGTGCGCGCACGGCCAGCTCGTACTGGCCGTAGGCCTCGCGTCCCTGAAGGCGCCAGCGGAACACCGCGGCATGCACCTGTAGGCCCTCGAGCTCGAGCGAGGCGCCCGCGGCCACGGCGCCCGACGCGCGGCGCGGGAAGTCCTCGCCGGGAAGCCACAGCTCGAGGCCGGCGCTACGCTGGCGGCCCTCGCCGTCATAGACCGTGGAGAGGCGAGCTTCCTCCACGCTCATGAGCCGGCCCTCGGAGAAAAGCGCCGCAGAGACGAGCTCTTCCCCATGGCCGCTCACCCCGCGCGGCCGGCGGGCCACGACCAGCAGGGCGTGGCCGGCGTCGGCGATGACCGACAGCGCGCGCAGCGCATCGAGGTCCTCCCAGGACGGCGGGCGAAGCGTCTCGCTCACCGTGCCGAGGCCCTCCACGGGGCTGCCGTCCAGGGTGCCACTCGCCCGGCACACGCACACCCGGGTACCGGCCAGCTCGGCGGGCTCTGTCATCGGCTCGAACTCGATCTCGAAGCGCCCCTCGACCGCGGCTGCGTAGCCGCCCCCCGAGGGGCCGATCCGGGCGGGTTCATCGAGGACCAGCGAGCGGGAGCCCTCGAATAGGAGTGTCGCGCCGGCTCGTGCCAAGGCGTGGACGCGCCGGGCGGGGTCGAAGAAGGCGACCGAGAGGGCGGGCTCGGTCACCGCTCGAGGCGCTGCCGCGGCAGCTCGACCTCGGTGGCGCTGCCTTCCACGTCCCAAACCCCGTGCTCGACGCGGTCGGCGGCTCTCCGGGCGACGGCTCGCATGACGAAGCGGCGGATGACCGCGCGGGAGGGCGGGAGCAACAGGAGCAGGCCCAGGATGTCGGTGAGGAAGCCCGGTGTTATGAGCAGCGCGCCGCCGAAGATGACCAGCACGCCGTCCTGCACCTCACGGTGGGGCATGCGGCCCGACTCCATCGTGTGCTGGAAGCGGCGCCACACCGCCCGCCCCTGAGAGCGCAGCAGCAGCGAGCCGATGATCGAGTCGGCGGCCAGGAGGGCCAGCGTCCACCAGATTCCGATGCTGTCGCCGACCCGATAGATCAGGTAGAGCTCGGCGATCGGCAGCACGATGAACAGCACGACGAGCCCCAATAGCCGCATGCTCGGACCCTACTAACCTTCAGGTATGCCTCCGACGAAGGAAGACGTGACCGAAGCGCTCACGAACGTCATCGATCCCGAGCTGGGTCTCGACTTCGTCGAGCTCGGCCTGGTCTACGACGTGGAGGTCGAGGGCCCCGAGGTCTTCGTGACCTTCACGCTCACCTCGCCCGGCTGCCCCATCGGGCCGGAGGTCTCCGAGCAGATGGAGGAGTTCGTCGGTGAGCTGGACGGCGTGGAGCGCGTCTTCCCCAAGATGGTGTTCACCCCCCCGTGGACACCGGAGAAGATGAGCGAAGAAGCGAAGTTCGCGCTGGGCTTCTAGCGCGCTGAGCCACCAGGAAGCGTGGGACGGCCGGCCCGGTGCAAGCCAGCCGGGCTATTCATGTACTTGCGCGTAATCCTCGACTCCTACCCCGGCGATCCCGCCCTGGACACCGCGGTGTCGCGCGCGCTGCTCATGCGCGTTGCGGCGGGCCAGCTGCCCGAGACGCTGCGCCTGGCCCGGCCGGGCCCCATCGTGGCCTTTGGCAAGCTCGACGTGGTCGGCCCCGGCTACGGGGAGGCGGTGAGGGCCGCCCGGGCCGGCGGCTTCGAGGGGATCGAGCGCCTGGCCGGCGGTCGCGCGGCGGTGTTCCACGAGGGGACGGTGTCCTTTTCGCACGCGATCCCCGACTCCGATCCCCGCTCGGGCGTGCGCCCGCGGTTCGACGCGATCGCTGCCCGCGTGGCCGGTGCGCTGCGGGCGCTCGGAGTGGACGCTCGGGTGGGAGAGGTGCCCGGCGAGTACTGCCCGGGCTCGCACAGCGTGAGCGCCGGCGGGCGCACCAAGCTGATGGGGGTGGGCCAGCGCCTGATCTCGGGCGGCGCCCACGTGGGCGGGGTGATCGTGGTCGAGGGGGCCGACCGCGTGCGTGACATCCTCGTCCCGGTCTACAGCGCGATGAGGCTCGACTGGGATCCCGGCGCGACGGGCGCGGTGGCCGACGAAGCGCCCACGGCCACGGTGCAGACGACGATCGGCGCGCTGCGCGAGGCGTTCGCGAGCGAGTACGAGCTCGAGGAGGCCGGGCTCGACGAGGAGACGCTGGAGCTGGCGCGCCGCCTGGCCCCGGAGCATCTCTCCCCCGGCGAGTAGCTGCTGCCCGGGGCGGGTACGCACCCGGGCATGACCGAGAGCCAAGAAGACCCCGCGGGCGAGGACCGCCCCACGACCACTCCACCCGATCCCACCCACGAGGCCACCACGCCCCCGGGCAACCCGGACATCGATCAAGAAGCCCTGGACGAGGGCAGGGACAAGCTCGACCAAGCCGGCGGCGGGCACTGACCAGCTCCAGCCGGGCCTTTAGGCTTCGGCAACCACCGAGCGGTTGCGTCCCGTGCGCTTGGCCTGGTAGAGCGCGGCGTCCGCGCGCCCGACCAGCTCCTCGGCGGTCTCGACCCGGTTCCAGCACGCGATGCCGGCCGAGCACGTCAAGTCTGAGGACATCGCTGTGCGCAGGCGCTCGACAACGAGCAGCTCGGTCTCCGGCGGGCTGGTGGGGAACACGAGCGCGAACTCCTCGCCCCCGTAGCGGGCCAGGATGTCGGTCGCCCGCAGGCGCGAGTGCCACTCCCTCGCGGTCTCGCGCAGCAGGTCGTCACCCACCTGGTGACCGTGCTGGTCGTTGTAGCCCTTGAAGTTGTCGAGGTCGAGGAGCGCCACGTAGAGGGGCGCGCCGTCGCGCCGGCTGCGGGCGATCTCCCGGACGAGCACCTCCTCCCAGCCGCGGCGGTTGACCACGCCGGTCAACGCATCGGTGGTGGCCAGGCGCTCGAGGCGGGTGACCAGCTCCGAGCGCTCCTCGAGCATGTCGAGGAAGCCGCCTGCTTGGACGCCGAGGCTGGACATCATGTCCATCAGCTCGGCCTGGTGCGGCCTGGCCTCGACCGAGAAGAACTCGAGCACACCACGCAGGCCGTCGCCGCCGGGGACCGGCAGGGCGACCGCCGAGTGCAGGCCTTCACGGCGGGCGGCCTCCGTGCGCACGGAGTTGGAGTTGACGGTCACGTCGGTCATCCACACGGGCGCGGCGGATGCCCACGCTTCGCCCGGCAGGCCCTCGGGCGGCGCCAGCAGCGTGCGGCGGGTGGTCTGCAGGAAAGGGCTGTCGGTGCGGTCCTGTGAGTGCCACGTCAGCCCACAGCGCAGGTGCTCGCGGTCGGGTTGCCAGTAGCTGCCGACCTCCCACTCCATCGCCCCCCCGAGCGAAGCGAGTATCTCGGGAAGGGCTCCCTCGACGGACTCGGCTTGGGCCAGCGCTTTGGTGAGGGCGTGCTGGGCACGCAGGAACTGCTCAGAGCGCCGGCGCTCGGAGATGTCGTGCAGGAAGGCGTAGAAGCTCGGGCGGCCGGGGTCGCCCGAGGAGGAGATGGTGAGCTCGATCGGGAACTCGTATCCCTCGCGGTGGAGCGCGCTCAACTCCAGCCGGGTGTTGAGGATCTTGGCCTCACCTGTGTCGACGTAGCGCTCGAGGCCGTGCCAGTGGTCGTCGTGGAAGCGCTCCGGGATGATGGTCTCGGCGAGCACGCGGCCGAGGGCCTCGGGCCGTGACCAGCCGAAGGTGGCCTCGGCCTGCGGGTTCCAGTCGGTGATGAACCCGCCGGCATCCATGCCGATGAACGCTTCGTGGGCGCTGTCGATCGCCGAGCGCGCTCTGGCCTCTGGCGCTGCGGTCTCTTCGACGGGCGAGCCCTTCTCCGACTCCCTCAAGGTCGGGCGAATCCTAAGCCCCCGGGCGGCGGATCGCGACTCCGCCCCGGTCAGGCGCCGGGTTCGTGCACCGTCACGACGGAGCTCAAGAGCATCGCGTTGGGCACGCGCACGGTGTCGCCCGCCGGGGTGCGCAGCACGGTGGCCGCCGTCTCCATGGCCACGATCTCGCCGCGCACGCCTTCGACGCTGATCAGCTGCCCCTCTCGGTAGGCGCTGCGCAGGTAGCGCCCGGCGCTCAGCTCGCGCGCGACTTCGCGGCCGCCGAGGCCGAAGGCGAGCGCCAGGGTGGCCGCGGCGCCGGCGAGCAGAATGCCCACGAGGACCATGAGGACGAGGGTGGACACGGCCACCTGGGCCGCAGCGGTGATGGCGAAGACCGACACGACCACCAGCTGCGCCGCCCGGCCGAGCGGCACGGCGAAGTCCATCTGGTGCGCGGTGCGATCCAGGCGCTCGCGGACG
>JACCZR010000232.1 GCA_013695855.1 Thermoleophilaceae bacterium | reverse complement strand
GAGCGAGGGTGAGCGGCCCGCTCGGCCGGCTGGCACGAGTGCCGGCGGGGGCGATCGGCCCAGACGCCCAGAGGCCACCGCCCAAGACGCGGGCGGCTGCGGTCTCGATCGTCTCCAACGCGCTGCTGATCGCGCTCAAGCTGGCGGCCGGAGTCGTCACCGGCTCAATCGCGATCATCACCGAGGCAATCCACTCGAGCATCGACCTGGTCGCCTCGGTCGTTGCCTTCGTCTCGGTGCGCAAGGCCGACGAGCCGGCCGACGAGTCGCACCCCTACGGCCACCAGAAGGTGGAGAACATGGCGGCGGCGATCGAGGGGATGCTGATCCTCGCCGGGGCAGGGATCATCGTCTTCGAGTCGGCGCGGCGGCTCGTGGACGTCCCGGAGGTCGAGTCGCTCGGGGTGGGCATCGCCGTCATCGGCTTCTCGGCGGTGGCCAACGTCGCGGTGTCCACCTACCTCTACCGCCAGGCCGCCCGGACGGACTCGCCCGCGCTGGAGGGCGATGCGGCACACCTGCGCACCGACGCCATGACATCGTTCGGGGTGCTGATCGGCCTCGTGCTGGTCGAGCTGACGGGGGTCGAGGCGTTCGACCCGATCACGGCGCTGGTGGTGGCCGCGGCAATCGTGCTCGCGGGGGTGCGGATCATCACCCGCACCTCGCGCGTCCTGGTCGACGAGGCGCTGCCGCCTGACGAGCTCGAGGCGGTCAGGCGGGCGATCGAGGATCACGGTGCGCAGGAGGTGGTCGGCTTTCACAAGCTGCGCGCACGCCGGGCGGGGAGCAGGCGGTACGTGGACCTCCACGTGCAGTTTCGCGACGGCACCTCGCTGGCCAGGGCGCACGCGGTAAGCCACGAGCTCGGCGCCGCGATCACCCGACGCCTGCGCGGCGCGGAGGTGCTGGTTCATCTCGAGCCGGAGGAGGCTTCTAGGAGCGGCGGCGGCGCGAGCGGGGCGTCCGGATCTTCACCACCTCGGTGATCCGACGCTTGTTGCCCTCGGAGTCGACCACGGAGATCACGACCGACAGCCGGCGCACGCGGCGCAGGCGCAAGTAGCGCCGAGCGCGCCTTCCGGGCCGCAGCCGCAGGCGAAGCGTGCCCGCCTTGCCCAACGAGCGTGTGCGGCGGCCTAGGGTGATCTGGCGGCGCCCCGCGGCGGCGACTCCGGGGCGCCTGGTGCGTCCCGCGCGCAGCGCCACCGAGACCCTCACCCCACGGTCGGCCTTCACCCCGAGCGCCACCCCGCGCCCCAACAGCCCGCGCAGCGTGACGGAGTGGGGCACCGCAACGCTCACCGACAGCGGGGGCCGCGGCGCCGGGCTGCGCCGGAACGGGCCAGTCACCTCGAGCACCGCGCCCACTCCGCCGAAGGCCCGCTGCGAGGCCACGTAGAAGCGCGTGCCCGAGGGGTCGAAGACCGGGCCTGTGAACTCGCTGTCGGAGTGCAGCGGGGCGGTGAGCCGCATGAACGGGGACGCCACGCGAGCAGGTGTGATCAGGCCCACCTCTGAGTCCTCGCCCTGGTCCTCGCAGACAAAGAGGTCACCCCAGGGTGAGACCGTGAGGTTGTCCACGCTCTGCAGGGGCTGGCCTGCCCGGGCCTTGCCGTCGTAGAGCACGTCGATCCGGTCGGTCACCGTGTTCAGCGCGTGGATGCGCTGGTCGGAGGTCGTGGCCAGGTAGACGATGCCGGAGTCCCACCACAGGCCCTCGCCGCGCTTGAACTGCGTCATGCCCGGGACCTGCCGGCGGGTCGGGACGGTTGTGGCAGCGGGGTCGGGCACAGGGCGCCAGCTCACCGCGCCGCCGGGGCCCACGATGGCCACCTCGAGCAGGCCACTCGTGAGGTTGGGCCAGACGGCCGGCGTGAAGCGGTACAGACCGCCGTCGCCGACGTCCTCGCTGAGGTAGACACGCTTGTCGTCGGGATCCACCGCGGCGGCTTCGTGCTTGAACACGCCCATCGCGGGCCGGACCACGGCGGCCCGGCTCCCTGTCGGGTCGCACTCCCACACCCGGCCGGTGTCGGTCTCCTCGCACGACAGCCAACTGCCCCACGGGGTAGCGCCGCCCGAGCAGTTCGCGTTCGTGCCGCGGAGGATGCGGTACGCGCCGGCGATGCGCCCGTCGGGCCGGAAGCGGATTGCGCTCGCCCCGGCGCCGGTTGCTGCCGTGGCCTCGGAGTTCGAGACGAGGATCCAGCCGCCGTCGGGGGTGCGGTAGGTGGCGGCGCCATCGGAGAAGATGTGCCACGAGTAGCTCGTCCCGCTGACCGGCGCCAGGCCACGCGCCACCACCCGCGACCGAAAGCCGTCGGGCAGCATCAAGCCGTTGGCGTCGGCGGGGCGCAGCGGTCCGTAGGGGCCCGGCCCGGGTGTGGCGGGCTGGGCGGCGGCGCGAAAGAAGGCCGGCCCGACGGCCAGCGTGCCGGCGGCCGTCAGGCCGGTGGCGATGAACTCGCGGCGGCGTATCACTTGGCCCAGCGTAGCCCTCGGCCCCGGGTTACAACAGGTTCACCGCCGCTGCCGAGCCCACCGCGAGCAGGACGCCCGAGTAGCCCTGATAGCCGTTGAGAAGGAGCAGGAGGGCGGCCACCAGGCACACCACCACCGTCACCCACCATGCGATCCGCGACAGGGGCACGGCGTCATTATCGGTGCCGTGACGGCACCTATGTTCTCCAGGTCAGGGCTGGATGCCCTCACGGGTCGCCATCGGTGCCCGGAAGGCACCGTCCTTCATCCAGGTGAGGGTTGGATGCCCTCACGGGCTAATCTCAAAAGCGATGGCGACAGGCCCGCTCTCGCCCTCCCAAGCGCCCGCCGCCCTCTGTGAGCTGTCGCGGGAGGTGCGCGCCGCGGTGCTCGTCGATCCCGCCGGCGCGCCCCAGGGGGTCTGCGGCCTCGAGGACGACGGGGCCCGCGATCTGGGCGGCGCGGCGGCGGACCTCTTCACGGCGGTGGACCGCGCCTCGCCCGAGCACCCGGCCCAGCAGGTCGAGGTCCAGGTCGAGGCGGCGGGGATCTACGCCGTGCGCGACGCCCGCTTCACCCTCGCCGCGGTGGCCAACCGGACCGCCCTGCCCTCGCTCGCGCTGATGGACCTGCGCCACGTGCTCTCCCGGGTACAGCCCTGAAGGAGCGCCCCCGGGGAGCGGTCGCCCGCGCCACCGCGGTGGCCGAGGGCTTCGCCGTGGCTGCGCGGCGGCGCGCACAGGACCGGGAGGCGCGCATCGTCCTTGGCGACGAGGCAGGCATGACCTTCCTGCTCAAGCCCTCCGCCCGAGGCTACGACGCCGTGCTCGAGGCGGCCGAGCGGATGGCCGACCTGGCTGTGCCCACGCCCGCCGAGGGCACCGGGCGCCGGGGAGCCCGAGCTGGGTGACGCTGGTCGAGCCCGCCCTGGCCGAGAGGGTGCTGGCGCGGGCGCTGGCCCGCGGAGGCGATCTGGCCGAGGTCTACGCCGAAGACCGGAGCACCTTCTCCCTCTCGCTCGACGACGGCCGGGTCGAGCGTCCGCAGGCCGGCACCGAGCGCGGCGCCGGCGTACGGGTGGTGCTCGGCGAGGCCACCTACTTCGGCCACGTGGACGGCCTGGAGGAGGACGATCTGCTCGGGGTGGCGGACTCGGTGGCCGGCGCCGTGCGGGCCGAGGCGCGACAGCCCACCGCGCTGTCTGCCCCGCAGGCGGCGGCGGAGCACCGGATCGGGGTTCGGCCCGAGGAGGTGGACGCTGCCCGCAAGGCCGGCCTGCTGCGCGAGGCCGCGGAGCGGGCCTACGGGGAGGGCGCCCACGTCAGCCAGGCGCGGATCGCCTACGCCGAGGGCCGGCGCCGGGTGGAGGTCTTCAACTCCGAGGGCACCGCAGCCGCCGATGACCGCACCCGCGTGCGCTTCTCTGCCCAGGTCGTTGCTCGCCGCGACGATCGCGTTGAGACCGGCACGGACACCCTCGGAGGGCACGCCGGCTTCGACCTCCTCGAGGACGGCGGGCAGACCGGAGCCGAGGCGGCCCGCCGAGCCCTCACCCTGCTCGACGCGGTGGATGCCCCGACCGGGCGCATGCCGGTGGTGGTGGGCAACGGCTTCGGCGGGGTGCTCCTGCACGAGGCCGTGGGGCATGGCCTGGAGGCCGACGCCGTGCACAAGCGCGCCAGCGTCTACGCGGGCAAGCTGGGCGAGAGCCTGGCGGGGGAGTTCGTGACCGCCTACGACGACGGCGCCCGAGCGAACGAATGGGGTAGCGACGGCATCGACGACGAGGGCACGCCCACCCAGCGCACCACGGTGATCGAAGACGGCGAGCTGACCTCGTACCTCTACGACCTGCTGCGCGCTCGCAAGGACGGGGTGTCCTCCACGGGCAACGGCCGCCGCCAGTCGTTTCGCCACCTACCGATTCCCCGCATGACCAACACCTACTTCGCGCCCGGCGGCGCCGGCGTGGACGAGTTGATCGGAGGTGTGGAACGCGGGCTCTACGCCGTCTCCTTCGGCGGCGGTCAGGTGGAGCCGGCCACGGGCGACTTCGTCTTCGGCGTCTCGGAGGGCTACCTGATCGAGGGCGGTCGGGTGACCGCGCCGGTCCGCGGCGCGACACTCGTGGGCAACGGGCTGGAGGCCCTCGCCGCGGTGGACGGCATCGCGGACGACCTTCGCATCGCCACGGGCTTTTGCGGCAAGGGCGGCCAGTCGGTGGCCGCCGGCGTGGGCCAGCCCCACGTGCGCATCCGCGAGCTCACGGTGGGTGGCACCGCGTGAGCGACCCAGCGCCGGCGCGCAGGCCGGGCGTCTCGGCCGCAGCGCAGCCCAAGCGCTGGTCGGGCGAGCACCGGACCGATCGGTCTCGGCCGAGCACCGCCGCTCAGCCCGATCTCGAGGCCGTCGCCCGCCGTGCGGTGGAGGCGGCGCTCGGAGCCGGCGCCGACGAGGCCGAGGCCTTCGCCGAGGAGGACCGCAGCCGCCAGATCCGCGTGTACGAGGGCGGGGTGGAGAGCCTGAGCGACGCGGGCGGGCGGGGCGTGGGAGTCCGCGCCTTCCTCGACGGGCGCGCCGGCCACGCCTTCGGGACCGACCTCGGCGACGAGGGTCTTCGCGCCCTCGCCGCGGCAGCGGCCGACGCGGCCCGGGTGGCCGACCCCGACGAACACGGAGGCCTTCCAGACGAGACGGGCGCCAGCGAGACCAAGGGCCTGTACTCCCCCGAGTTGGCCGCGTGGTCGACCGAGCGCAAGGTCGAGCTGGCGCTGGAGGTCGAGCGGGCGGCCCGGGCGCGGGAGGGGGTGAGCCAGGTCGAGGACACCGTGTACGCGGACGGCGAGGGGACGGTGGCCCTGGTCAACTCGCGCGGCTTTTCCTGCGCCTACCGGGCCAGCTCCGCCCACGCGTACGCCTCCGCTTTCGCCGGCGAGGGCGCCGACCTGATGACGGGGCTCGGCGTCGGCATGGCGCGCGACCCCGCCGGCCTCGACGCCGCGGCCATCGGCGGGGAGGCAGCCGAGCGCGCCC
>JACCZR010000219.1 GCA_013695855.1 Thermoleophilaceae bacterium | reverse complement strand
ACGGTGGGCAGCGCAGTCTGCCCCTCGATGCCCCTGCACGCTCGATCGCCCGCAGCGGGCGGGGAAGCGATGTCTACGAGACCGATGTCGACGGCACGCACCTGCTGGTGCTGGTCCGCGGCCTCGGGCGTCGCGGCGCGGTTCAGGTTGCCCGTCCGCTCACCGAGGTCGACGACTCGCTCAGCCGCGTCCTGCTCGCGGTGGTGGTGATCGGCCTGCTCGGGGTGGCCCTCGCCGCGCTGCTCGGCGCGCTGGTGGCCCGCGCGGCGCTGGCGCCCATCGGCCGCTTTACTCGCCGCACAGAGGCGATCGCCGGCCGGCCCGACCTCTCCGAGCGCATCGAGGTCGAGGGCCGCGACGAGTTGGGCCGCCTCGCCGCGAGCTTCAACGCGACGCTCGACGCCCTGGAGGGAGCGGTCGACTCCCAGCGGCGCCTGGTCGCCGATGCCAGCCACGAGCTGCGAACGCCGATCGCCAGCCTGCGCGCCAACTTCGAGACGCTGCGCGAGAGCGAGCGCCTGCCGCCGGACGAGCGTGAGGCGCTGCGGGCCGACATCGTGGAGGAGCTCGACGAGCTGACGGCCCTCGTAGCCGACGTGGTCGAGCTCGCCCGGGGGTCGCGCCCCGAGGAGTCGCTCGACGACGTGCGGCTCGACGAGCTCGTCGACCAGCTGGTCGAGCGCGCGCGGCGCCGCGGCGATCGCCGCATCGTCTACACCACGAGACTCCAGCCGGCGCTGGTCCGTGGCGCGCCCGACCGGATCGCGCGCGCCGTCTCCAACCTGCTCGACAACGCGCGCAAGTGGAGCCCGCCCGGGGGCGAGGTCGAGGTCGAGCTGCAGGGCGGCACACTGAGCATGCGCGATCAGGGTCCGGGCTTCGCCGAGCAGGACCTCCCCAGGGTCTTTGAGCGCTTCTACCGCTCCGACGAGGCGCGCGGCATGCAGGGCTCCGGCTTGGGTCTCGCCATCGTCAAGCAGGCGGCAGAGACCCATGGAGGGGTCGTAGAGGCGGCCAACGCACCCGGCGGCGGGGGGCTCGTGCGCGTGAGCTTCGGCCCGCCGCTCGACCCGGCCGAGGCCCCCTCCACCGAGGACTCTTTGGCACCGGGCTGAGAATCGGCTTCCAGGGCCGGGCTCGGCCCCGTCGCCTCGCAGCTCGTGGATCAATCGGAAGAGAGCCTCGCGTTGGGCCGGCGACTCGTCGCTTACCTCTCCCAGCTCGGTCACGGTCGCGCGGGAGCTCGCTTCCAGCCGAGCGACCGAACGACTGACCGTCCGCCTTCCCTCCATGAACGCGATCTCGTTGCGCCGTAGCACCTCACGGTTGATCCGTGACTCATCGCGTATCTCACCCGTGAGCCCGTCCAGGCGGGCGTTCTGCGCGACTTGCACCCGCCGCAGTTCCCGCGATCTCGGCGCGCAAGTCACGCAGCTCCTCGAGCACTTGTCGAGTACGCATGCCGGGGATTGTCCCACGCGCGTTGAGCCGGTAAGGCGCGCACCGTGACGATTCCGCTACGCCACCGTTGCAGGCGGAGCCGGTGCTAGATTCGGCTGGCCTGGTGGGCGTAGCTCAGTTGGTAGAGCTCCTGGTTGTGGTCTAGGCGGTCGCGGGTTCGAGTCCCGTCGCTCACCCCTCGGAAGTGCCTGCAAATCGGCGGTTTGGGTTTCGCGGCGCCGACAGTGGCGGGCCGCCAAGGTGCCAATGAGGTGCCAAATTTTCGGAGAGTTGCACGCGTGGGACGCGCGGTCGCACCTCTGACGTGGCCGCCACGGGGGCTCCGGCCGAACGGAGCGGACCTAGCGACGGCGGCCTTCGTCGACCGCCACGCAACGGCGAAGCGGTCGGCCTCTGCGAAGAGATGGCGCCGTCTGCAAGCGCCGGGCGAACACGTCCAGCAGCGGAGCGCCCGCCTACTCGGGTGGCCTGAGCGCCTGGCTCAGACCTTTGATGCCCCCAAGCCGAAGGTCGCGGCCTTGACACCCCCGTCGTCCGCTTTCACGGATCTGCACGGTTTCGCACGTTCTTGGCTCGGCGAGCGGGATTGCGAGGGATCGTGGCGATTGGCTCAAATCGGGCTCGCATGCGCTCGCACCCCCACGCCGAGAGTTCCGTGTCACATCTTGGTCACATCGGAAGGCCTCAGGGCGGCGGATGGCATCGCCGTCTCCGACGACTCAAAGCCGTCGACTTGGGCGGTGTCTGGAGCAAGGAAGAACGCTTCGAGACGAGGGCCGCTTCGGTTTGTCCTCACCGCCCGTGCGGACGGGCATGGGTCAGAAACAAGTGCGCTAG
>JACCZR010000194.1 GCA_013695855.1 Thermoleophilaceae bacterium | reverse complement strand
CAACGACGACAGCGCCTCCAGGTCGGCCGGACCGAGCACGCCGTTGGCGACCTCCGGGCCGAGGCGCTCGCGGACCGCGCGTCCCTCTCGCGTCCGAGCCACGAAGGCGATCACCAGCACCACCACGAACGTCGGGACCATGATCAGCGCATATACCCCGAGGAATCCAGCGCCCGACGCCGCGCTCGCCGAGCTGTTCCACACCGCGTGCAGCACGATCGCCCCAAGCAGGCCGAGTGCCACGAACAGGCCCCGCGCTCCGCTTCCTTTCGAGCGGGCGGCCACGGCGAAGCCGATGCCGGTGAGGCTCGTAAACAGCGGATGCGCGAATGGCGACAGGATGCCGCGAGCGAAGAAGGTGCCTGCCAGCACATCCTGGCCTTCGGCCAGCGCACGCGAGTAGTAGAGGACGTTCTCGGTGAAGGCGAAGCCCAGGCCCACCATCGACGCATAGACGATGCCATCGAGGATGCCGTCCAGCTCGGTGCGCCGCCACTTGTAGATGGCCAGGAGAGCGATCGCCTTGGCCGACTCCTCGACCACCGGAGCAGACACGCTGGTTCCGTACAGGTCCCCGACTTCGGAGCCGAAGGTCTGGCTGACGATCGCCTGCCCGGTGCTGTTCACGATCAGAGCGATGCCCGAGGCAGCCCCCGCCCCCCAAAGAAAGGTGAGGACGAGCAGGGTGAGCGGCTCGGGCTCGAAGCGGTCGAGCAGGAGCGCGAGACCCAGGTAGATGGGCACCGGGATCGCGGCCAGGATGAGGCCTGTGACCAGCGCCAGCGCCCCCACCTCGACACCGATGATCAGCAGCGAGCCGCAGGCCGTGCCGGAGAGGATGAGCCCTGCGCCGGCGGAGAGCAGGCGCGAGGCCAGGCGGCGGTTGTGAGACGCCGTGAGCGGAGGGGCCGGGAGGAAGCTCAGCTGTCGAGCCCGGCGACGACCGCCTCCAGGTCGTCTACCACGTCGCCGCCCAGGCGCACGTGGGCGTCGGCGTCGTACGGCGTGGGGCCCTGGGTGATCACCGCCAAGCGGCCGCCGGCGCCGAGAGTGACGGCCGGCAGCGCGGCCACAGGATAGACCTCGAGCGAGGATCCGACGCACAACATGAGGTCGGCCTCCTCGGCCAGTGCCTGGGCCTCGGCCATCGCCTCAGCGGGCAGCAGCTCACCGAAGAGCACCACGTCGGGCTTCAGTGGCGAGACACAGGCCGGGCACTTCGGTGCGCCGTCGGCAGCCGCGAGCATCTCGACCACCCGCTCGAGCTCGACCCGCCCGCCGCACTCCAGGCAGATGCTGCGCTCGATCGAGCCGTGGACCTCGACCACTCGCGTGCTGCCCGCAGCCCGGTGCAAGCGATCGATGTTCTGCGTGATGACGGCGCGTACGCGGCCCCGGCGCTCCAGCTCGGCCACGGCCGCGTGGGCGCGGTTGGGCGCCTTGTCGCGCAGGCTCGTGAAGCGCTGCGAGTAGAACGCCCAGAAGCGGTCGGGGTCGCGCCGGAAGGCGTCGATGTGGGCTACCTCCATCGGGTTCACGTTCTCCCACATGCCGGTGCCCGGCGAGCGGAAGTCGGGAATGCCCGAGGGCACCGAGATTCCGGCCCCCGTGAGGACTACCGCGCGCTCGGCCTCGCGAAGCAGCTCGGCGAGCCGAGCTGCTTCGTCCACGGAACCGAGCGTGCGCTCCTCGCCCGATCGACGCTCGGGCTGCGCTCCTCCCGCGACGCTCGGGCTGCGCTCCTCCCGTCACGATCGGGCTGCGTTCCTACGCTGGGCTCACTTGCCTTCGAACTTGGGCTTGCGCTTCCCAAGGAACGCCCCTATGCCTTCCTTTGCGTCCTCGGAGGCGAACACCTCGCCAAAGGCCTCGCCCTCTCGCCGCAGGCCCTCCCCCAGCTCGCCGTCCATCGACACCGACTTGATCCGAGAGACAGCCAGGGGCGCCTGCTCAGCGAGCTTGCGCGCCCACGAGAGCGTGATGTCGAAGAGCTCATGGTCAGGCACTACCCGCGTGGCCAGACCGACCCGCTCGGCCTCGAAGGCGTCGATCGGCTCGCCGGTGAGGTTCATCTCGAGTGCCTTGCCCTCGCCGACCAGCCGTGGGAGGCGCTGGGTGCCCCCGAAGCCCGGGATGATCCCCAGGTTGATCTCCGGCTGGCCGAAGGAGGCCGACTCCGCGGCGATGCGAAAGTCGCAGGCCATCGCCAGCTCGCAGCCGCCGCCGAAGGCCAGCGAGTTCACGGCGGCGATCGTCACCGTCGGCGACGCCTCCATCGCGCGCATGAACTTGTGGGCGGACTCGATGAGCTCGCGGCCCTCCGGTTCCGACATCTTCGTGAACTGCTTGATGTCGGCCCCGGCGGAGAAGGTGAAGATGTTCGATGAAGCGATCACCACCGAGCGCAGCTTGCCGTCGACCTCGTCCCACAGCTCGGAGAGCTCCTGCACCACCTGCGGCGAGATCGGGTTCGCCGGCGCGCGGTTGAGCCAGACGATGCCCACGTCGCCGCGGGTCTCCAGCGCGATCGTCTCCCGCGACTGGCCCTCGTCGGGCTGGGCGTAGGGGAAGAAGCCCTGGCCTGTCTTCCTGCCCAGGCGGCCTTGGCCCACCAGGCGCCGCAGCACGCCGGGCGGGGTGAAGCTCTGGCCCCATTGCGACTCGAGGCGCTCGAGCGCCTCGAGCACGGCGTCTAGCCCATCCCTGTCGGCTCGGGCGAAGGGGCCCGGCATGAGGCCGGCACCCATCATCATGCCCATCTCGATGTCCTTGGCCGCCGCCGCGCCCTCCTCGAGGACGAGGCAGGCCTCGACGAGCGCCTTGAGGCTGAAGCGCTCGACCAGTGTGTCCGTAGCCGCTGGTTCAGCCGCCGTGCTCATAGAAACCCTTTCCGGTCTTCAGGCCGAGATTGCCGGCGTTCACCAGCTCCTGCATCTTCGTGGAGACGAAGAAGCGGTCGCCGTATGACTCGTGCAGATGCTCGGCCACGTGAAGGACGGTGTCGAGGCCCAGCAGATCGCTGAGGAAGAACGGTCCCATGGGCGCCGCGCCGGACTCCGAGACGACCTTGTCGACCTCCTTTACGTCGAGGTCCTCCTCCTCGGTCACGCGCCAGATCTCGGACACCGCAGAGTTCAGGATGCGGTTGACCACGAAGCCGGGCACCTCATCGCAGCGGATGGCGGTCTTGCGGATCTGCTGGACGAAGTTGGCCGCCACCTGAGCGGTCTCGGACGAGGTCTCGTCGCCCTCGACCACCTCGATCAGCCGCATCACCGAAGCGGGGTAGAAGAAGTGGAAGCCCACGACCTGGTCAGGCCGCGTGGTGGCTTCGGCCATCTCGGAGATCGAGAGCGAGGAGGTGTTCGAGGACAGGATCGCGTGACCCGGCGTGACCGCGTCGAGCTCGGCGAAGACCGACTGCTTGACCTCCATGCGCTCGGGGACGGCCTCGATCACGAAGTCGACGTAGCCGAAGCCGTCGTAGGAGGTGGTTCCGTCGATGCGCCCGACTATCTCCTCGAGCTGGCTGTCGGCGTTCTCCTGGGAGATCTTCTCCTTTTCGACCAGGCCGGCGAGCTGGCCCTGGGTGACCTCGCGGGCCTTGTCGAGGCCCTGGTCCACGAACCTCTGGTCCACGTCCTTCAGGATCACCGGCACGCCGGCGCTGGCGACCACCTGGGCGATCTCCCCGCCCATGGTCCCGGCGCCGACGACGGCGGCTTTGTATACGAACAAGTTGAGCCCTTCCCGGGTCGACTGCGGCCGAGCAGGCTAGCGGACGGCCGTCTCGCGCACCGGGGCGTGAAGCGGCGTCTTGGCGTAGGGCAAGACACACGACTCCCGGCGCACCACGCCGTCGTGGACCGCCTGCTCAGCGCGGGGTTCGTCCACAACGGCGAGCCGCGGGCGCGGCCTCGGCGGCGTAGCGGCGCAGAGTGCGCTCCAGGGCGTCGCGTAGCGCACGACGGATGAACAGGCGATCGGACATCGCCTGGAACGGCCCGCCCTGGAACAGCTCGTAGTCGATGCGGAGCTCTACGCGGGTGACGCCGTCCTCGGCCCCCACGAAGGCCGCGCTCTGCTCGCCCTGCAGGGCCTCCTCGCTGATCTTGGTGGCAAAGCGCCGCAACGAGTCGTCGGTGACCTTCTCGGTCACCTGCCCGCGGCCCCCCGGCGTGGAGTTCCAGACCACCGTCGCGCCGCGCTCTGGCCACTCGCCCCGCACCTCGGCGAGGTGGCCGAACCCTTCCACGAAGCTGGGCCAACGCTCGAGATCGGTCCACAGCCCTCGCGCGTGCTCGGGCGAAAGCGGCACCACGGTCGCCGCCTCGACCGCCCGGCTCATTCCCCGTAGACCTCACGGCGGATGGCACCGATGCTCTGCTGCACGGAGTCGAGGAAGGGCTCGACCTCGTCACGGATGCGCTCGTACTCCTTCCGCCCCTCGCTGGTGATCGAGTACAGGCGGCGCGTCCGGCGCTCGGGGTGCTCCCAGTGGCCCTCGATCAGACCCCTGCCCTCGAGGCGCCGCAGGAGCGGATACATGGTGTTCGGGTTGACCGAGAGGACGCCGGCGGTGACGTCTGCGATGCGTTCCATGAGCTGGTTGCCGTAAGAGTCTTCGCTGGCGATGAAGTGCAGCACCAGCAGCGGCAGCACCTCTCGCCGACGCAGCCCGCCGGTGAACGGATCGCCGCCGCGCTTGGGCGCGCGCTCGGAGGGCGCCTCGCCGATGGGGCCCGCCTGGGCGACCGCCTCCCGCACGGCCTCGCTTCGCCGCCGGCTCTTGCCCGTCTGAGCCACCCCGCAAGCCTGACAGGCCGTGGAGCGGCCATGCGCAGCCGGGGAGAGCTACGCCGTCGCGGCGGCGGGCTCGGACACCTGACGCGGCATCAGCGTCTCGCGGGCGATGACCAGGCGCTGGATCTGCGAGGTGCCCTCGTAGAGCTGCATGATCTTCGCGTCGCGCATGAGCTTCTCGACCGGGTACTCCTTGATGAAGCCGTAGCC
>JACCZR010000061.1 GCA_013695855.1 Thermoleophilaceae bacterium | reverse complement strand
GCGAGGCCGAAGCGCTCGAACAGGGGGGCGGCGTGCCGACGCGCATCGCGGCGGCCGATGCCGGAGGCCTCCAGCGCAAGGGCGGCGTTGCCGAGGGCGTCGCGCCATGGCAGCAGCAGATCGCGCTGGGGCATGTAGGCGCAGGCAGCGCGGCGGCCCGCGGCGTCGACGGCCTCGCCGGCCTCGACCGTTCCGGCGTCGGGCTCCTGCAGCCCCGCGGCCAGCTCGAGCAGCGTGGACTTGCCCGAGCCCGAGCGGCCCACCACCGCCACCACCTCACCAGGGGCAACCGACAGGTCGACCCCCTCGAGCGCCACGACCACTGAGCCGCGCAGCCGAAAGCGCCGGCTCACGCCGGAGAGCCGAACCGCGGCTGCTGGGCCTGAGTCAAGAAGAGGCTCCACAGGGGGGGCCTCGGCCTCTGCTCTCATCGCTCCCTTCGCGGGCATTACCCCACAGGTTCGGAGGGTCGGCACCGGGAATGAGGCGCCCTCTCAGCCCGCCTTCCCGCGAGCCCCCCTGTTGTTCACAGCCACCCTAACCGAAGCGGCCGGCGGGGACGCGTGTTGAGATGTCGGCATGCGCTTCGCCGCGATCGTCACCGCAGTCGCCGCTGGGCTCGCCCTGACCGCTTTGCCCGCCGAGGCCCGCAGGGTGGCGGTCACCCAGCCCGCCTGGCAGTTCGCCCAGGGTCCGACGCTGGTGGGCGACCGGATCGCCTGGGCCGAGGAAGGCTGCCGGCGCGGCTGCGACCCCACGACCGACCGCCTCCCCGATCGCCTCCGGCTCTACCGGACGGGGGCCCGACGGCCGGAGAGGATCGCCCGCGCCGACGGCCTGCGAACGAGCTTCGGCGAGGAGAGCAGCAGCACCGAGAGCGTCAGCTACGGCGTGTCGGCCAACCGCGTGGCCCTACAGCGCTCGCGCGTGGACCGGGGGCCCGGAGCGCTGCTGCGAGAGTCGTCCGCGCTCGGTCTCGGCTTCCTCGGGTCTCCCCGCTCGCCCGTCGTCGCCTGCGACGGGGCTGAACCCGGTCAGACCGAGGGCGAGAGCGCGCCGCTCGACATGGACGACGCGAGCCTGGCCTACGACGAGGCGAGCTGCGGGCGGCCCTCGCGCCTGGCGATCCGCGACCTGGCCTCGGACACCACGCGCTTCGCCGCCCAGCCGGTGGGCTCCAGGCTCGTTGTGGTCCGGGTCTCGGGGCCGGCGGTGGGCGTCCTGCGGCGCCTGGCCTCGGGAGGCCACGAGACGGCGGTCTACCGGGCCGCGACCGGCGCTCAGCTCTTCTCGGTGCCGGTGCCGGCCGGGCTGACGCCGGAGGACATCGACGTACAGGACGACGGCACGCTGGCGCTCGTGTCGAGGGCGCCCGAGGGCGAGTGCGACGACGGGGTGCTCAGCTGGTATTCGCCAGCCGAGCCCACCGAGCACCGCCTCGCCACCCGGCCGTGCGCAAACGGGGTGCGCCTGGTCGGCGGGCGCGCCGTGCTCTTCGCCGAGGTCGGCGACGAGGGCCAGGAGCTGAGCTCGGTCGCCCTCACCGGCGGGGAGACGCGGACGCTGGTGCGCCTCGGCGAGGGCCGGCGCAGGGTCGACCACCCGGCCTTCCGCGCACCCGGCGGCCCGGTCCCGTTCTTCGACTATGACGGCCGGCGCGTGGCCTACGCCCTGCGCGACTGCTCGGACAACCAGGGCCTGCACGTGACCGACACCGAGAGCGCACCCGAAGAGGTCCGCTACGTTGGCTGTCCGCTGAGGCTGCGTTCGAGGCGCGTCGCCGGACCCCGCCGCCGCCGGCTCTCGTTGGCCGTGCGCTGCCCCCGTGGCTGCTCGGGCACGGCCACCATCAGGCGGGGGCACGTGCGGCTGGCCTACACCGGCTACTTCACCCTGGGCCCGGGTCGCCGCCAGCGGGTCCGCCTGATCGACGAGGCGGCCTCGCGCGCCTTCAGGGGACGTCGCGCGGTAGGCGTTCGGATCGCGATCAGGAGCGTCGACCGCTCCGGCCGTGACCAGCGGCCGCTGATCCGGCGCGGGCTGCTGCTACGCCGTTGAGATCCTGACGGCCGCCAGGGCATCGACGAACGCCTCCAGCTGGCGGGTGGTCCAGCACTCGAAGACGCCGTCGCAGAAGGGCTCGTAGGCGGCCATCACCGAGTCGCCGTAGTTCCAGTACAGGCGCGGCTCGGGGTTCATCCAGAAGGTGCGGCCGGCTCGTTCGGCGACGGTGCCGAAGACCTTCGCCTTGGCGTCGCGGCCGTTCGTGCGGGCGTCGCCGAGCACTATGACCGTAGAGCGCGGGTCGAGGTCGTCCACGACGCGCTCGAGGAACTCCAGCCACACCCGGCCGTAGTCGGTGTAGCCGCTCACGTCGGCGACGCCGGCGTCGGTGGCTATCGCTCGGGAGACGTCGGCGAAGTTACGCTCGCGCTCGAACACGTCGGTCACCTCCGAGATCCGCTCCACGAACACGAACGAGCGCAGCTTTCGGAACTGGTCGTGCAGGGCGTGCAGCACGGACAGGAAGAACACCGAGGAGCTCGTGACGCTCGTGGAGACGTCGCACAGGACATACAGCTCGGGGCGCCGCGGGCGCCGGGGACGGTAGCGCAGCTCCAGTGGCACGCCGCCCGTCTGAAGCGACGTGCGCATGGTGCGCCGCACGTCCACGGCCGCGCCGCGCTTACGGCCTCTCTGCTCACGGCCCTGGGTGGCCAAGCGGCGCTTGAGCTGGGCTACCACGCGGTGCACCGCCGCAAGGTCCTGCGCCGGGTTGGACGGCAGGGCGCGGTCGAACTCCCTCAGTGGGCGAGAGGGGGGCAGCGACTGCGTGCGCTCCACCTGCTGGCGCTCGAGCTCGCGGCGCACATGCCGTTCGAACCGTTGCAGCTGCTCGCGCGGCACCTCGTCGGGATCGGGCTGCGTGCCTCGCTCGGTGCGCAGGCCGAGCGTCCGCCGGATGCGTTGCACGTCCACGCCGATCACGCCTGAGCCCTCGCCCTGGCGCCCGAAGGCGACTATCGCCAGCCGGGCGAGGTCGCGCATCTCGCTGTCGGAGCCGGCCTGGATGGCCTGCCGGATGCGCTCCCGCAGCGTGCCGAGGTCGATGCCGTCCGGCCCGGTGCCCTCGTAGGGCCGGTCTAGCTCGCTGACCCCCTGGCGCACGGCCTCGCGCTCGACGGCGCGAAAGAAGAAGCGGTCGAAGACCAGGTCGAGAACCCTGCGGTCCTCCTGGGACTTCGCCAGCGTGGCCCCAAGAGCCTCTCGAAAGTCCGCCTGCGAAGTCCAGCTCACCTCGCGAAGGGCGGCAAAGGCGTCGAGCAGCTCGCTCGTGCCGATGGCCAGGCCCTCGCCGCGCAGCTCGTCGGCGAGCTCGAGCAGCCGGGGGGCCATGCCCGGCGGCCCCGTAGGCGCCGGCCTGCCCCCGCCGTCAGCCTGCCGTGCGGGTGGCCCCGAAGAGGGCATCGGCCCCGAGCTTCACCCCGACGCGCTCGGCCACCAGGTCGAGGTCGGTGCGGTGCTTGACGATGATGCTCATGGTCTTCTCGAGCACGGCGCTGTCCACGTCCTCGGCGCCGAGCACCAGCAGCGCCCGAGCCCAGTCGATCGACTCGGCTATCGAGGGCGGCTTCTTGAGGTCAAGCGCCCGGACCATGTGAACGACCTCCACCAGCTTTCGGGCTACGTGCTCGTCCAGCTCCGGCGCGTGCAGGCGCACGATCTCGAGCTCCCGCTCTGCGTCGGGGTAGTCGAGCCACAGATAGAGGCAGCGCCGCTTCAGCGCCTCGGTCAGCTCACGAGAGTTGTTCGAGGTGAGCAGCACCAGGGGCTGGGTGCGGGCGTAGACCGGACCGAGCTCGGGGATCGAGATCTGGAAGTCCGACAGGACCTCGAGCAGCATCGCCTCGAACTCCTGGTCGGTCTTGTCGATCTCGTCGATCAGCAGCACCACCGGCTCCTCGGACTTGATGGCCTTGAGCAGCGGCCGCGACAGGAGGAACTCCTCGCCGAAGATGTCGTCCTTGACCTCCTCCCACCCCGTGTCCGCCGCCTCGGTCTGGATGCGAAGCAGCTGCTTGCGGTAGTTCCACTCATACAGCGCCTTGGCCTCGTCGAGGCCCTCGTAGCACTGGAGGCGGATCAGCGGGCGGCCGGTGGCGCGCGACAGGGCCTTGGCGAGCTCGGTCTTGCCAACGCCCGCCGGCCCCTCCACCAGCACCGGCTTGCCGAGGCGCCCGGCCAGAAAGGAGACCAGCGACGCCGGCTCGTCGGCCAGGTAGCCGACCTCCCCGAGGCGCTCGCGGGTGGACTCGATCGAAGTGAAGTCCGCCATAGGCGCTCAACGATACTTTCGCCGGGTGCGGGTCTTCCTCGTCTTCCTCGCCCTGGTCGCCTTCCTGGCGATTCCGGCGGCGATCATTCCCAACTACGTGCCAGAGCGCTCAGGCGGGGGGGTGGACATCGAGCCGGCGCCGTTCCTGGTCATGTTCGGCTTCGGCTTCCTGCTGGCCGTGGGCGGCCACCTCTACAAGTCGCAGTTCGTGGTGGGCCTGGGGATCGCGATCGTCTTCCTGGCGCTGGTGTTGATCCCGATCGCCCTCGTGGTGTCGGGCGGCGGGGCCGCCTGACGTAAGACGGACTAGCGCCGGACGGCCAGTCCCACGCCGTCGCCCACCGAGAGGACGACGCCCAGCCACTCGCCGCCGCCCATGATCTCGGAGCTCAGCGAGCGGGCGGCGCTCAGGTTCTCGGCCGACCAGAAGGTGTCGCTGCCCTCGGGCCGGCCCACCTCGCCGGACATGAGCAGGTTGTCGATAGCCACCAGGGCGCGCTCGGACAGGTGGGGCAGGGCGAGATCGATGTAGCGGCGGTAGTCGGCCTTCTGAGCGTCGACGAAGAGCAGGTCGAAGGGACCCTCGAGCCCGCCAATGGTCTCGCGGGCGTCACCCTCGATCAACTCCACCCGGCCGGCCAACCCTGCCTGCTCCCAGAAGCCGCGGGCCTGGGCCGCGCGGTCGGGGTCGCGCTCGAGCGTGGTGATGCGGCCCTCGGAGAGCTGTTCGGCCATGTGGAGGGTGGAGTAGCCGATGGCCGTCCCCACCTCGAGCACGCGCGGGTCGAGGACCCGGCACAGCACGGCGAGCAGCCGGCCGGTCTCCCAGCCGACGATGGGCACGCCCTCGCGGGCGGCGACCTCCTCCATCTCGGCCATGACCGGCGAGCGCTCGGCGCGCAGCGACTCCAAGTAGGCCTGGACGTGATCGGTCAGGACAGGCACGCGGTCAGCCTAGATGGCGAGGCCCGGCCCCGGCGGCGCCGGGTCGGCCTCGGGCTCGAGGTCCCGACCGGCTGAGGGCCGCAGACGGTCCACGAGGGCCCAGCCTGCGAAGAGCAGCGCCCCCACCGCGCCCGTCGCGGTGAGGAGCGCACCCGCGGCGGCCACCACCGCCACGCCGTTTGAGCCGAGGATGAGCACGGCGGTCGCCGCGCCCAGGGTCGGGCCCACCGGCAGCAGCCCCACCGCCGCCGCGGCGATCAGGAGGGCGATCGCGTCGAAGACCGAGATGTCCACGCCGAGGCCCTCGAGCACGACCATGTTGCGCACGACCTGTGCGCCGGTTGCGAACATGACCAACCCGATGATCACGTTGCGGCTCTGCAGGCCGCGCATCACGTCCAGCCCCCTCCAGAAGCCATCGCGCCGATCGCGCACGAAGCGGGTGAGACCGCCGATTACCGCGGTGGCCACCACCACGATGCCGAGCACCACCCACCACGGGACGTTCAGCGGGCCGATCAGGGTGAACGACAAGCCGGCGGCGAGCGCGACCTCGACCACCACGATCGGCAGCTCGGCCGCCACCAGCACCGGGGCGTTCGGGCTGTCGGCTGGAGCTGTGCGGCGCAGCGTGGCGATTCTGACGCCCAGTCCGAAGCTGCTGTTGAACAGGTTCCCGAGATAGCCAACCGCTGCTGCCCGGTACAGGCGCCGGCGAGACACGCTGCCGCCCGCCGCCTCGACGCACACGTGCCAGGCCTCGCTTCGCGCGATCAGCCAGACCACCTGCAGAGCGATCGCGCCGCTGAGGACGAGCAGCGAGGCGCTGGTGAAGGCCTCAACGAAGTCCTCGCGCTTGTTCCAAAGTCCGATGACCAGGGCCGCGGTTACGATCAGGGTGCCGACCCCCGTCACCACCCCCGGGTGCCTGCGCATCCAGACGCCGGGGCGTCCCAGCCGGGAGCTGGCGGGGCCGGGAGAGGCCTCGATCGGCGCCGGCGTCTCCACCGAGGAGGGAGCCTAGAGCGCCCGGCGCAGGGCGAGGTCGGGACCCCCGGCGGATCGAACCAGGCCGGGAGCACAGCGAGGGTCGGCGGGCTCGGCGGGGCGAACCCCGAACACCGCCCAAGTATTGTCGGGCCCTTGTTCCAAGGTCCGCACAGGAGGTGAGATGGCCGAGGTGATCGAAGCGCCTGCGGGGCTGGAGGGGGTCGTCGCCTTTCGCACCTCCATAGCCGAGCCCGACAGGGAAGGCGGCGCGCTGCGCTACCGCGGGGTGGACATCGAGGACCTCGTCGGGGAGGTGCCCTTCGAGAAGGTGTGGGGCCTGCTGGTCGACGGCTCGTTCGAGCCGGGCCTGCCGCCCGCCGAGCCCTACCCGCTGGCCGCCCGCACGGGCGATCCGCGCACCGACCTCCAGGCCGCCCTGGCCATGCTCGCCCCCGAGTGGGGCCTGCGCCAGCTGACCGACATCTCCGACGCGGAGGTGCGCGAGGACCTGGCGCGGGTCTCGGTCATGGCGCTCTCGTTCGTAGCGCAGTCGGCGCGCGACATCGGCCACCCGCCCGTGCCCCAGCTCGAGATCGACAAGGCCACCTCGATCCCCGAGCGCTTCCTGATCCGCTGGCGCGGGGAGGCCGATCCGCGACACGTGAAGGCCATCGACGCCTACTGGACCTCCGCCGCCGAGCACGGCATGAACGCGTCCACGTTCACCGCGCGGGTGATCGCCTCCACCGGCGCAGACGTCGCGGCCGCCCTGAGCGGGGCGGTGGGCGCGCTGAGCGGCCCGCTGCACGGTGGCGCTCCCTCGCGGGTGCTGCACATGCTCGACGAAGTGGCGCGCACCGGCGACGCCGAGCGCTACGTGAAGGACCTGCTCGACCGTGGCGATCGGCTCATGGGCTTCGGCCACCGCGTCTACCGCGCCGAGGACCCCCGCGCACGTGTGCTGAGGCGCACCGCGAAGGAGATCGCCGCCCCGCGCCTGGAGGTGGCCGAGAAGCTCGAAAAGGCCGCCCTGGCCGAGCTCAAGGCGCGCAAGCCCGACCGCGTGCTGGCCACCAACGTCGAGTTCTGGTCCGCCGTGGTGCTCGACTTCGCCGACGTGCCGCCGGAGCTGTTCACCCCGCTGTTCTCCTGCGCCCGGGTGGGCGGCTGGGCGGCTCACATCCTCGAGCAGAAGCGCGAGGACAAGCTGATCCGCCCCTCGGCGCGCTACATCGGCCCCGAACCCCGCGACGTGGGGTCAGTGAACGGGGCCGGCGCGGCGCCCTCGACTTAGGGCCTATCCCGGCGCCTAAACCGGCATGACCCGCCACCAGCGCACGGTACTCGTGGCCTGCATCCTCGCCACCGCTGTGGTCCTCGTGGATTCGACGGTGGTGAACGTCGCTCTGCCGGCCATCGAGCGCGAGCTCGGCGGCGGGCTGGCGGGCCAGCAGTGGGCGTCGAACGCCTACCTGCTCACTCTCGGCGCGCTCCTGCTCGTCGGCGGCTCGCTCGGCGACATCTTCGGCGAGCGCCGGATCTTCACGGCGGGCGTCGTCGGCTTCGGCGTCACGTCGGTCCTGTGCGCCCTGGCGCCCACCATCGAGATTCTCGTGGCCGCCCGCGCCCTGCAGGGGGTGGCGGGCGCGCTGCTCACCCCGGCGGCGCTCGCCGTGATCGTGGCCACCTTCTCCGGCCAGGAGCGAGGCAGGGCCATCGGCGCGTGGACGGCGTGGGCGGGCATCGGGGCGGTGCTGGGCCCGCTGGTCGGCGGCCAGATCGTGGACACCGCCTCCTGGCGCTGGATCTTCGCGATCAACGTTCCGCTGCTGGTGGTCACGCTGGTGCTGATCTCGCGGACGATGAAGGCCGGCGAGCGCGCCGAGGGCGGGAAGGTCGACGTGCTTGGTGGGGCCCTCTGCGCGATAGGTCTCGGCGGGATGACCTACGGCCTGATCGAACAGCCGCTGCGTGGCTTCGGCGATCCGCTGGTGCTCGGCTCTCTGCTGGCGGGCGCCGCGCTGTTCGCGGCCTTCCTCGCCCACGAGCGCCGCACGCCGGCGCCGATGCTGCCGCTGGAGCTCTTTAAGCGGCGCAACTTCGCGATCGGCAACGTGCAGACGCTGACCATGTACGGGGGACTCGGGCTGATGTTCTTCTTCCTGATCCTCTTCCTCCAGCAGGTGGCGGGCTACAGCGCCCTGGAGGCGGGCACCGCGACCCTGCCGGTTAGCATCGTGATGTTCTTCCTCTCGACGCGCTTCGGAGCGCTGGCCGACCGCTTCGGGCCGCGCCTGTTCATGGGCGCCGGGCCGCTGGTGGCCGCCGTGGGCCTGGCGCTGCTGGCTCGCTTGGACCGCGACGTCGACTACCTGACCGATCTCCTGCCTGCCGTGCTGTTCTTCGCGCTCGGCCTTTCGATGACCGTTGCGCCGTTGACCGCCACGGTCCTCGCCGACGCCGACGAGCACAACGCGGGAGTGGCCTCGGGAGTCAACAACGCGATCGCGCGGGTGGCGGGACTGATCGCCGTGGCCGCCGTAGGGACCGTGGTGGCGGCTCAGTACGGCTCACGGCTGGACTCCGAGCTGGGCACGCTGGCCGACCGCCCGCAGCTGGCGGGACCGGTCGAGCGGGCCAAGCGCCAACCGCTGGCCGAGGTCCGCGCGCAGGGACTGCAGCCGCCGGTGCGTGCGCGCCTGGCCAAGGCCACCGAAGCGGCCTCGGTGAGCGCCTTTCGCCTGGGCATGGGCATCTCGGCGGTTCTGGTGGCCGGCGGCGGGGTGCTCGGTCTGATCGGCCTGCGCAATCCTCGCCGCGAGGTCAAGTGCGCCGACTGCCCGGGAGGAGCGCTGACGGGCGCTCCGCGCGAGGCTGTCGACACGGAGCGCCTGCCGCGGGTCGAGCTCCCGCAGCAGGCGCTCGCTCGCTCGGGTGCCGGAGCGCAGGCCGACCGTTGACCCCTACCTCCCGGTAGGACGGGCGGGTGAGCACCGCGCACTCGTCGCTTACGTGAGCGAGGCGCTGACGATCAGCGCGACCGCGAACTGGATCGACGCGGACACGGTGGTGCCGCGGTGGTAGGTGGCCTGCATCAGCTCCTCGCCCAGCTTGCCCGGGGTTATCAGGTCGAGCACGAAGAACCCGATGCCCTGTACCGCCACTCCCACCAGGCCGAAGATCAGCACGTCGCCCAGGCCGTCCCAGCCCGCGCCGGTGAAGTAGATGGCGAACCAGAGCACGAGGCCCAGCGAGATGACCGTCGCGCCGGTCAGGACGGCCGCGTTGGGGTTGCCCTCCACCACCTGCTTGCCGAGGTTGCCCGGCGTCAGGGCGTCGATGACGAAGAACCCCGCCACCAGGATGGCCAGGCCCACGCCCGAGTAGGCGAGCACCTGCCCCACCAGCTCGATAGTCGAATCTTCCACTTGCGCTCCTCTCGTTGGGCTCAGTCCGCGATCACGTGCGGAACGAAGCGAGACGTGTTGTCGGTTATCAGCCCTCGCTGCTCGCGAATCCCACAGCCCACGGGCTCCATGTCGACCGTCCAGAGGCCAAGCACGGGGCGGACCCCGTCCTCGTACTCACCCAGGTCGGCGTACTGCTGAACGACGAAGCCCTCCCCGCCGTACCCCTGTCCCGGCCCCTTCTCGGCCACCTTGCCGTCGATCACCGCCACCGAGTCGGCTCCCTCGCGTGCGAGCAGCGGCTTGCGGACGTAGGACTCGAGGCCGTCGGGCTCCTCGCCCTCGAACCAGGCGGGAAGCAGCGACTCGTGTTCGGGATACAGCTCCCAGAGCACCGGCAGGATCCCCTTGTTGGACCACATCATCTTCCAGATGGGCTCGATCCAGGTGGTCTGGCCCTCGCCGTCGCCGATGCGGTCCAGCGCGGCTCGCGAGAAGTCCTCGTGGACGATCCACTCCCAGGGGTAGAGCTTGAAGGCGGTGCGCACGTAGCGCCCCTGCATGTCGAGGAAGCCGTCGTCCTCGTTGAAGCCCAGGTTCTCGATCGGCATCAGCTCTACGCGGATGCCCGCCTCGTGGGCGGTGGCGGCCATGTAGCCGATCGTCATGAAGTCCTCGCCCGAGCCCTCGGCGGTGGTGTGGAGCATGTGCACCCACTGGCCGGGCAGGCGGTCGGCCTCGTTGAGCTCGCGCCAGCGGTGGACCAGCGCCTCGTGCACGGTGTTCCACTGGTCGCCGCTCGGCCCGAAGACGTCCTGCACCCAATGCCACTGGATCGCGGTCTCCAGCAGCGCGGTGGGGGTGTCGGCGTTGTACTCGAGCAGCTTCGCGCCGTCGGGGCCGTAGGCGAAGTCAAAACGCCCGTAGAGCATCGGCGGCTCGGATTCCCAGGTCTCCTTGATGCGGGGGACGGCCCATCCGGGGATGCCCATCTTCGAGAACAGGTTGTGCTCGATGATGTGGTCGCCGGCCTCGATCAGCATCTCCATCAGCAGGCGCACCTCGGCCTCCAGCTCGTAGACCTCGCTGGAGGAGAAGGCGTAGTAGGCCTCCTCGTTCCAGTAGGAGATCTGGCCGCCCTCGGGCAGGTCGGTGCGCCAGTAGATGAGGCCCTGCTCCTCGATGATCGCCGGCCAGCCCTCGCGGGGCTCGGCACGGAATCGATCGATCGCTAGCCCCCGCCGGAGGAGGACGACGAGGACCCCGAGGAAGAAGAGCCCGACGGCTTGCCGACGCCCGAGGTCGAGCCTCCGCTCGACCCGAACCCGCCTCGCGAGGTGATCGCGGACTTGTTGGTGGAAAGGATCTTGCTGCCGCCCGCGAGCCTGCTGCCCTTCTTGATCGCCTTGGACCCCCCAACCCCGGCGGCGCCGTAGACCCAGAAGTGGTCGTTGTCGCCGCCCGAGAACTCGTCGCCGCAGGAGGAGTTCTCCACCACCTGGTCGTTGCGGTCGACGCAGTAGGCGGTGTCGTCGTCCTCTCCGCAGCCCGTGAACGCCGTGGCGAACGCCGCCACGAGGCCGAGGTTCACAGCACTTGATCGCTTCAAGCCCGGTCCTTTCCTAGTAGTCGTGCTCTAGAGCTTGTCCGAGCGTCGCCATGGCGTGGCCGCAGCCCTCGCCTTCGGGAGCCGCCTTCCATTCCGCGTGCGCCACCCGGGCGGCCTCCGCTATGCGGTCGTCGGCCTCCTCGTCCACCTGGTAACGCTGCTTGAGAGCCTGCAGCTGGCCGATCATGTGGTCGAAGTCGTCGTGCAGGTCGGGCGTGCCGAAGTGGTCCTCGAACTTGGCAGAGAGCACCCAGCCCGCCAGCAGGCCCGTGAGCACCGCCGTGGTGGCGATGCCCGAGAGGAT
>JACCZR010000185.1 GCA_013695855.1 Thermoleophilaceae bacterium | reverse complement strand
GCGGTGTCCTTGTAGGGATCGCCCACGGTGTCACCGGTGATCGAGGCTTCGTGCGCGGCGGAGCCCTTGCCGCCGTACTCCCCGTCCTCGATCAGCTTCTTGGCGTTGTCCCACGCGCCGCCGCCGGCAGTCATGGAGACGGCCGCGAAGAAGCCCACCACGATCACGCCGATCAGCAGTCCGCCCAGCGCCTGGGCGGAGAGCAGGCCGACGATCACAGTCACCACGATGGGTATGAGCGCCGGCAGGATCATCTCCCGCTGCGCGGTCTTGGTGACGATCGACACCGCCCGCTTGTAGTCGGGCTTCTCGGTGCGGTCCATGATGCCGGGCTTCTCCTTGAACTGCCGGCGCACCTCCTCGACCACCTCGCCGCCGGCGCGGCCGACGGACTCGATGGACAGGGCGGCGAACAGGTAGACCATCATGCCGCCGATCAGCAGGCCGACCAGCACCTCGGGCTCGGATATGTCGAAGGTGATGACGCTCTCGCCCTCCTTCCTGGCCTCGGCGTTCAACTCCTCGACGAAGGCGGCGAAGAGCACGAGGGCGGCGAGCACGGCGGAGCCGATGGCGTAGCCCTTGGTCACGGCCTTCGTGGTGTTGCCCACCGCGTCGAGCGGGTCGGTCACGTTGCGCACGTCCTCGGGCAGCTCGGCCATCTCGGCGATGCCGCCCGCGTTGTCGGTGATCGGGCCGAAGGCGTCGAGCGCCACGATCAGGCCGGTCAGTGACAGCTGGGCCATCACCGCCACGCCTATGCCGTAGATGCCGCCCAGCTTGTTGGCGAGCAGGATGCCCACCGCGATCAGGATGGCCGGGAGTGCGGTGGACTGGAACCCCTGGGCGAGGCCCTGGATGATGTTGGTCGCGTGACCGGTCTCCGAGGCGCGCGCGGTGGTGCGGACGGGGCGGAAGCGGGTGGACGTGTAGTAGTCGGTGATCACGAACAGACCGGCGGTCACGCCGATGCCGATCAGGGTGCAGAGCCAGAAGTCGATGCCGCTCGCGCCCTCGGCGCCGCCCATGAGCAGCGCGGAAGCGCCGGACTGGACGCTCACGTCGTCCATGAGCCAGAGGGTGATGGGCAAGAAGGCCGCGGCGGCGAGCACGCCCGAGACGATCAGGCCCTGGTAGAGCGCGCGCTCCACGTTGCCCGCGCGGCTGCGCACTGCATAGGTGCCGATGATGGACGCGATGATCGACACACCGCCGATCACCAGCGGGTAGACAGCGACCTCCCCCAGCTGGTTGAAGGTCAGGACGCCCAAGAGCATCACCGCCACGGCGGTCACGGCGTAGGTCTCGAAGAGGTCTGCGGCCATGCCGGCGCAGTCGCCGACGTTGTCGCCCACGTTGTCGGCGATCACGGCCGGGTTGCGGGGATCGTCCTCCGGGATGCCTGCCTCGATCTTGCCCACGATGTCCGCGCCCACGTCGGCGGCCTTGGTGAAGATCCCCCCACCCAGACGGGCGAAGACGGAGATCAGCGAGCCACCGAAGCCGAGGCCGATCAGCGCGTCGATGGAGTCCTTCTTGTCGACGTCGAAGAGCTGCAGGACGCCGTAGTAGCCCGCCACGCCGAGCAGGGCCAGTCCGGCCACGAGCATGCCGGTGATGGCGCCGCCCTTGAAGGCCACCTGGAGCGCCTGGGAGACGCCTCCGCGGGCCGACTCGGCCACGCGGGCGTTGGCCCGCACCGACACGTTCATGCCGATGAAGCCGGCCGCCGCCGAGAACGAGCCACCGATCAGGAAGCCGACCGCGGTCCGTACGTCGAGAGCGACCGCGAGCAGCACGGCAAGCACCACGGCCACGATGCCGATGATCTGGTACTGGCGTGTCAGGTAGGCGCTCGCGCCCTCCTGAATGGCCAGGGAGAGCGACTGCATCTCCTCGTTGCCGGGGGACTTGGCGAGGAGCCAGCGGGCGGTGAGTACGCCGTAGACAACGGCGGCGCCGGCGCAGACGAGCGCGACGATCACTCCGTAGTCGGTCAGGAAATCAGTCAAGTGTGAGTCCTCCGGAGGGCTTAGTGGACGATCGCGCTCGAGAGGGCCGCGGCGCAGGCGTCCTGAGGCTGCGGCCCGATCATCGGGGCCGCTCGGAACAAGAGCGCGCGCAGTCTATCGAGGTTGTCGGAGAACACTGCGAACGCCTGTTCGGCGGTCACCGCCTCCACTCCCTCGAGACCCGTGTCGTAGTCGGTCACCAGCCCCAGGCCGGCGTAGCAGAGCTCGAGCTCCCGGGCCAGCCACGCCTCGGGGTACTGGGTCATGTTCACCAGGTCGAAGCCGGCGTCGGAGAACCAGCGCGACTCGGCGCGGGTGGAGAAGCGCGGCCCCTGGATCACGACCACGGTGCCTCCCCGCACCACCTCGTCGCCCCCCGCCTCCGACAGCACACGGCCAAGGTCGGGGCAGTAGGGGTCGGCGGCGGCGACGTGGGTGGTCCGGGGTCCGTCGTAGAAGGTGTCCCTTCGCCCGCTCGTTCGGTCTACGAACTGGTCCACCACCACGAAGGAACCGGGCGGGAGGTCGGGCCGCAGGGAGCCGCAGGCAAATGGTCCGATCAGCCGGCGCACCCCCAGCTGCTTCATGGCCCAGACGTTGGCCCGGTAGTTCACGCGGTGGGCCGGAATCGAGTGGTCGTCGCCATGGCGCGGCATGAAGGCCACCTGCCTGCCCTCGATCTCCCCCACCCGGATGCGGGCAGACGGCGCCCCATAGGGAGTGTCGACCGCCACCTCCTCGACCTGGTCGAGGAAGCGGTAGAAGCCCGACCCGCCGAAGACTCCTACCGGGTCCACTAGCTCCCGGGTGGCGTCCAGATCCGCGATGGCGGCTCTTCGCGTTTGGGGGGCTGCTCCGGCTCGGCGGGCGCCGGGGGTGCCTCGCCCCCCGGGTCGCCGGCCTCTCGCACGTAGATCATCTGGAGCTGGCTCACCGCGTCCCTGACGGGACCGAGCTCCTCCTGGGGGCAGAGCGGCAGGAGAGCGCGCACAGCCTCGATGCCCTGGCGGGCCTGCTCGAGGTCCTTGTCACCCTCAGCCGTGAGCTTGCTGCCGGCCAGGTTGACCAAGGTGACCACCGTCTGCAACACGACGTCCTCGACTCGAAGCTGGGCCAACGCCTCGCGGAGCTCCTGTTCCGTCGGCTCCGGTGTGCTCATGTCCTGACCTCCTCGCGTGCATAGGTTTCGCGGCAGAGCTCGACCTCGGCGCTGAAGACCTCGTGAATCGAGGCTCCCTCGCCCAGCGCGCGGCGCTGGCGCTGGGCGCCGTTGTCGGCCGGCAGCACGGGGTCCAGGCCCAGCGCCCCCCGCGCGGGCCCTGTCCACGCCAGCAACCGGTCGCCGAGTGCCGAGGCTGGGAACTCCTCGCCGCGCTCCAGGTCGATCATCCGCCCGTCGAGGCCGTGGCGGATCGCCCGCCACAGGTTCTCCTCCACCAGCCGTGCGGGCGGGTCCTCGAAGGCGACGCCCTCGTCGAGGTCCAGCACCGCCTGCGCGACGCAGGCGGTGATGAGGCCGGCGAGCGCCGTCGAGTCGGCCGCCGAGGACTGGGCGTCGCAGATGCGCACCTCGACGGTGCCGAAGGCGTGGTGCGGGCGCACGCTCCACCACAGCTGTGTGTGCTCGACCAGCGAGCCGGTCCTCACCAGCAGCTCCACGTAGTCGGCGTACGCCGCCCACGAGCCGAAGACGTCGGGGATCCCGCAGCGCGGAAAGCTCTTGGTGAAGATCTGGCTGCGAACGGAGTGCAGGCCGGAGTCGCGGCCGTCGAGGGAGGGCGAGTTGGCCGATATGGCGAGCAGCTCGGGGAGAATGGGCCGCAGCCGGTCGCAGACCTTGATCGCCCGGTCGGCGCCCTTGACGCCCACGTGAACGTGCAGCGAGAACGTGTTGTTTCGCCACGCCACGTAGCCAAGGTCGTCGTTCAGCCGGCGGTAGTGCTCGGTGTCGATGATCCGCTGGTCCTGCCAGGGGCTGAAGGGATGCGTGCCCGTAGCGGCCAGGTCGGCGTGGTGGTGGCCGGCCAGAGCGAAGAGCCGCGGGCGGGCCGCGTCCTGGCGCCGGGCGGCGTCGGCGAAGGTCTCCCCCCGTCCCGAGCGGATCTCGATCTCGGACTCGATCAGCTCGCCCGCCACCGACTCGGCGAGCACCTCGTCGGCCTGAGCGGCCGCGGCCAGCTCTTCGTAGCGGTGGTCGAGCGCCTGCGTGGAGGGATCGAGGATCGCGAACTCCTCCTCGATCCCGACCGTGAAGTCCTCGGAGGCTTCGAAGACCTCCCGTGCCTTGGGCATGTCGAGCACTAGCTCAGGTCAGCTCAGGTCAGGTAGAAGTACAGCGCGTACAGCAGGTCCACGGCAGGGCTCGAGGTGTGGACGGTCACCTCGGGCGGCACCTGAACAAGGGCGTCGGAATAGTTGAAGATGACCCTCACGCCGGCCTCCACAAGGTCGTCGGCCACGCTCTGGGCCGCCTCGGTGGGCACGGCAAGCACGCCCACCACCACGTCCTCGTCGCGGATGACCGTCTCCAGGTCGCCGTAGGCGCGCACGGTCAGGCTCTCCCCCACCCGTGTCCCGAGCCGGGCGGGGTCGGTGTCGAACAGCGCGACGATGCGAAAGCCGTGGTCAGCGAACACCGCCGAGCCGGCGATGGCCTGGCCCAGGTGCCCGGCGCCGAACAGGACGATGTTGTGCTGCCCACTGGTGTGAAGGATCTTGCGAATCTGCGAGTGCAGGGACTCGACGTTGTAGCCCACGCCGCGCTTGCCGAACTTGCCGAACCCCGACAGATCACGACGGATCTGAGTCGAGTTGACGTGGGTGTAGTCGGCCAGCTCGTGCGAGGAGATGGTCTGCTTGCCCATCTTGCGCGCCTGGGTGAGAACCTGGAGATAGCGCGAGAGGCGAGCGGCGACACCCAGCGACAGCCGCTCCGAAGTGCCGTCGACCAGGCCCTGAGCTCCGGTCGAGGGCTCCTGGTAGCTCACGGTCGAACCATACCTACCCGGCGGCGCAGCTCAGCGGCGTCGACGAAGTGCTCAAAGGCCTCCTCCCCGTCGATCTCCACCACCGGAATTCGCTCTCCCAAGCGGTTGGCAAGCACGGGATCGAGGGTGATGTCGACCTCGGCGAGCTCGAAGCCGACGTCGGCCCGGACGCCGTCCACCACCGCCCGCGCGTCGTCGCAGAGGTGGCAGCCCGGCTTCCCGTAGAGGGTCACGAGCGTCACACGAGCCGGGCCGCGGCATCGAGGCCCAGGTAGCCCGGGTAGGCGACGGGCGCGAGAAACCGCGCAGCACCGGCGATCATCGCGGCGTTGTCGGTGCACAAGTCCATGGGCGGGATCCACACCGCTGCCCCCATCGCGCGAGCGCAAGCGCGCAGCTCGGAGTTGGCCGCCACGCCGCCGCCCAGCGCGAGGCGCTCGAGGCCCTCGCGCTCCAGCGCCTGCTCGACGCGGTGGGTAAGCGCCTCGACGATCGCCCGCTGGTAGGACGCGGCCAGATCCGCGAGAACGGGGGCGGAGCGATGCTCGTCGCGCAGGCGGTACAGCAACGCGGTCTTCAGGCCGCTGAACGAGAAGTCGAGGCCCTCTCCCGGCGCCGAGCGCGGGAAGGAGAACGCCTCCGGGTCCCCCGTGCGGGCCAGGTGGTCGAGCTCGGGGCCGCCGGGGTAGCCCAGACCGAGCAGTCGCGCGCCCTTGTCGAAGGCCTCGCCGGCAGCGTCGTCGAGCGTCTGGCCCAGCACCGTGTAGCTCGCCGGGTCGTCCACCCGCGCGAGAAAGGTGTGGCCCCCGCTCGCCACCAGCACGAGGTAGGGCGGCTCGATCGCGGTGCGGGGTGAGTCCTGCGGGTCGGCCATCGCGGGGTCGCCGAGGGTGCTGGCGAGCACGTGGCCGTGAAGGTGGTCGACGGGCGTCAGCGGCAGCTCGCGCGCCGCGGCCAGCGCCTTGGCCGCGGAGAGCCCCACCAGCAGCGCGCCGATCAGCCCGGGGC
>JACCZR010000165.1 GCA_013695855.1 Thermoleophilaceae bacterium | reverse complement strand
GTCGGCCTCGCTGCGGGCGCTGGCCTGGCCGCGGTGGCGGTGGACCGCATCGGCGTCTCCTCGATCCTCTCCGCGCTCGTGGGCGCCACGCCGGTCTGGGTGCTGGCGGCCTTCGCCGCCATGTGCGCCTCGATGCTCATTCGAGCCGAGGCGTGGAACGCCATCCTGCGCGCCGCGTTGCCCGGCATCTCGGTGCGACGGCGCGACACCGCGCGCGCGACGATGATCGGAGTCCTCATGTCGGCGACCCTGCCGGCCCGGCTGGGCGAGCCCTCGCGCGCGTTCATCGTGGCCAGGCGGCTGGGCCGGATGCGCGAGCGCTTCCCGCTCGTGGTGGGCACTCTGGTCTCGCAGACGCTGCTGAACCTCTTGGCGCTGGTGATCCTCGGTAGCGTGATGTTCGCCACCGTCGGGCTGTTTCGCGGCAACGAGGACGCCCTGGTGGCGGTCACCCTCGGCCCGCTGGTCGTGCTTTGCCTGCTGCTGGCCGTGCCCGCGCTGCTCCGGCGCGGGCGGCCCTCGCGCTCGCAACGCGTGCAGCAGTGGGCCGCCTCCGCGCGCCGCGCCGCGGTCCGGATGCGCACTGGCCTTCAGGTCTTTCGCCGGCCCCGTCTGGGCGCCTGGGCGGTGGCGGCCCAGCTCACCGCCTGGGCCGTGCAGTGGGTGTCGTGCTACCTGCTGCTGGTGGCCCTCGGGCTGGACGATCAGGCCGGCATCGGCGCCGCCGCGGCCGTGCTCTTCGCGGTCAACGTCACCGCAGCTCTCCCCGTCACCCCGTCGAACCTGGGCGTCTTCCAGGCGGCATGCGTGGGGGTGCTGGTGGCCTACGGCGTGGGAAAGACCGATGCCCTGGCCTACGGGATAATCCTTCAGGCGGTGGAGATCGCCACTGCGCTCGCGATGGGCATGCCCGCTCTGATGAGCGAGGGGATGACCTGGCGAGATCTGCGCGCGCGAGCCATCCACGGCACTCCGGTCGAGCTGGCCGCCACCGCTAAGGCTCAGAGTCGCGCCTGACGACAACTGAGGTGTGAGGCTCGTCCGCCTGCTCTGCCTCCTGCTGGCCGTTTCGGCCGCGACGGTCCTGTGGCCGGCCGCGGCGAGCGCCGACGTCCTCCTTCCTCCACGGGGCAAGGTCTTCCACGGGGGCACCGGCGGTTACACCGGAGGCCAGATCGACGCCTTCGGGCGGCGCTCGGGCCGAGCGCCCGCCGTCTACCAGTTCTTCTTCACCCCGCCGTGGCGCACGGCAGTCGAGCGGGATCTGAACTGGGAGGAGAACCTGCTCGCCGTGGCGGCCAGCCGCGGCGCGCGCCCGATGTTGCACCTCTCCACCGCGCGCGGTGGGAGCGGCGGGTCGGTGGTCACGCCGGGCCAGATCGCGCGCGGCGCCGGAGACCGCTACCTGCTGGCTCTCAACGCCATGCTCGCCCGATTCGGGCAGCCCGCGTACCTGCGGGTCATGGCCGAGATGAACAACTTCAACAACCCCTATTCGGCGTTCGGCGGGAGCGGCCGGGCGCGCTCGCGCGGGCACTCCCCGCGGAGCTTTCGCGCGGCGTGGCGTCGCATCGCGCTGATCGTGCGCGGCGGAGAGGTCGCCGGCATCGACCGGCGGCTGGGGCGGATGGGCCTGCCAGGGATCGCAACTCCAGCCACCGAGCTGCCTCGCCCGCGGGTGGCACTGATGTGGGTTCCCTTCTGCGCCGGCCTGCCCCACCGCCGCGGCAACGGCCCGGGCGCCTACTGGCCGGGCGGGCGCTACGTGGATTGGGTGGGCACCGACTTCTTCGCCAACTCGCCGAACTTCCCGTGCCTGGGCCGCTTCTACCGCGATCGCCGCTGGCGCAGCAAGCCCTTCGTCTTCGGCGAGTGGGCGCTGTGGGGCCGCGAGGACCCCCGCTTCGTTCGCCGGCTGTATCGCTGGGTCGCGTCGCACCGGCGCGCTCGCATGGTGGTCTACAACCAGGGCGCTTTGCTCAAGCCGCTGCTGGCGCTGCGCCCCCGCAGCGCTCGTGAACTGCGCCGCCAGCTGCGCAGCCGCCGTTACTCGGCGCGTTGACGGGCCTTAAGGCAAACTCAGGGCCTGATGGCCTACAAGCTCGAGGACCGCGAGGGAATGGCGAGCGGCGTGCGCCGCATCGTCGCCGAGGAACTGGACTCGGCAATGGCCGGTCTACGCACCCGGCCGCTCTCCGACCAGGCGGTGCACGAGGCGCGTAAGAGCCTGAAAAAGGCCCGCTCGGCACTGCGGTTGCTGCGCTCGGATCTCGGCAACGACGTGAGAAGGCGCGAGACCTCGGCGATGCGCGGCGCGGCGCGGCGGCTCTCCGGCGCGCGCGACGCCCAGGTGATGCTCGAGACGCTCGACAAGCTGGCCGCCGACCCACGTGTGGCCGTGCCCGGCCCGGCCGTGGCGCGGCTCAAGGAGCTTCTGGAGGCCCGTCGTGAGGAGCTGCGCGGCGAGTCCGACCTGGAGGCCGAGGCGGCCGAGGCCGCCGCCGAGCTGGCGGCGGTGCGCGAGCGCGTGGACGAATGGCCGCTCGACGACGAGGGCTTCGCCGCCGCGGCGGCGGGTCTTCGGCGGCTCCACGGTCAGGGCCGCCAGGCCATGGACAGAGCCCTCGAGAAGGGCGACGACCAGTCGTGGCACGAGTGGCGCAAGCGGGTCAAGGACCTCTGGTACGCCCTGCGCATCCTCAAGTCGGTGGCCCCCGGCCAGCTGTCGGGCCCGACCGACGAGGCCAGCGACCTGAGCGACGTGCTCGGCGACCACAACGACCTGGCGGTCCTGGCCGAGACGGTCATCGAGCACCACGACGAGCTCGCGCCCGGCCACGCCGAGCTGGTGCGCGCGGCGCTCGCGCGGCGCCGCGACACCCTGCGGCTGACGGCCGTGCCGCTGGGTATGCGGCTCTACGCCGAACGGCCCAAGCCCTTCGTACGGCGCCTGGAGCGTTGCTGGCACGCCCGCGACTCGCAGGCTGCCGCCGACGCCCACTGGATGCCGCCGGAGCTCGTGGGGCAGGTCCGTGGGATGCTCGAGGCCAAGCAGGGCGCCTCGCCCGCCGAGCGCCGCAAGCTGTCCGCCGGTCTGCGCGGCCTCGGCTTCAGGGTCGGAGACTTCGAGGACCACGTGCCTGCCCGCCGCGGAGGCTTCTCGGTGGAGGACTTCGACTCGCTCGTGGAGCGGGGCATCGTGCGCGTGGGCGCGCCGCCGGCGCCGGGGAGCCTCGCCAAGGGAAAGACCGCGGCAGCGCCGCAGGAGCCCGCTTCGGAGCCCGAGTCCGCATCCCGGCGCGAGTCGCCGAGTGAGGTGCAGCGCCGGTCCACCCCGCCGCAGCCCGTCACGGCGGAGCAGTTCGTGCG
>JACCZR010000152.1 GCA_013695855.1 Thermoleophilaceae bacterium | reverse complement strand
ATCGGGCGCGGCAGTGACCCGACCATCTCGGTGGGAATTGGCACGTGTTCTCTCTCTCGCTCGAAGTTTCCGCTTAGGCGCAGGCGCGCGCTGGGCGGCTCCCCCAGAGAACCTACCCAGGCGAGCGCCCCGCGGTAAACCTCGGCCGTTTGAGTGGGCGTCCCCTTCGCGCACGTGCCCGTGGGCCCCGAGGCCAAGCCGGCGGCCGAGGCGGCGCTCCTGCGTGGGCTTCGCGGCGCGGACGTGGAGCTGATCGTTCTGGCGCGCTACATGCAGATCCTCTCAGGACAGTTCCTTGACCAGGTCGGCTGCCCGGTCATCAACATCCACCATGCGTTTCTGCCCGCCTTCGTGGGCGCCGACCCCTATCGGCGCGCGCTGGAGCGGGGGGTCAAGATCATCGGCGCGACCGCCCACTACGTCACCGAGGAGCTCGACGCCGGGCCGATCATCGAGCAGGACGTGGAGCGCGTCGACCATCGCCTCGACGTGGCCGGCCTGGAGGAGCTGGGGCGCGACATCGAGCGCCGCGTCCTGGCCCGCGCGGTCCAGCGCCACCTCGAGGACCGCGTGCTGGTGCTTGAGAGCCGCACGGTGTGTTCTAGTGCTTCGGGTAGTCGCTGCCCGCGGCAGCTGGACCCGTGCTGCGGCCCTCCCTGAGGCGCACCGACCGCCGCCCCCCTCGGGAGCGGCGGTCGGTCCTCCGGGCCAGTCGGGTGCGCTCGCGCGCGCTGCTAGGCGTTCGCGAGGTCCCGCTCGCTGGCCCTCAGCACGCCGGCGCGGTTCTTGTGTGAGCGCTCGTAGGAGCGCACGTCCTTCGCGCGCTCGTCGTCACCCTCGCCGAGGACGGACTCGATCTCCGCGGCGGAGAGCTCGTCATAGCCCGGCCACGGCTCCTCGCCCCGCACGGCAGTTATCTTGCTGAGGATCGTGGCCCGGTTCTGGTTCCTGCGCTCGTAGGAGTCGACCTTGGCCAGGTCGATCTGGGAGAGGTCGTTGAGCTTGCTCACGATCTCATCGGCGGTGAGCTTGTCGTAGCGGGCGATGGCGAGATCCTCCTCGGAGGCCACCGCACCCTTCACCTGTCCCTCGGCCTGCGCCGCGCCCGGGACCTTGCGGACTTGGCGCGCGCCGCGCTTCGCCCGGGCGGTTCCGCTGCGAGCGGTCTTCTTCGCCGTCGTACCAGCGTCGCGCACCGCGTCGGCCGCGCCCGTCTTGGAGAGGTCGTACGAGCCGCTTCCTTCGACCTCGGCCCCGACCACCGCGTCTGTGAGCTTGGGGATCTCCCCGAGGACACGGTCGAGCATCTTCTGCTCGTCCGAGCGGATCGAGGCGGCGAGGTCGGCCGTCTTCGAGTCGCCGACCGCCCGCGCGAGGCGCTCGAGCGCCGCGTAGGTCGCGATCTCGAGCGCCTCGGCGGCGCAGGCGTCCTTGGCGTTCTTGAGCACCTTCTCCTCACCGCCGCTACCGCGCACCAGGCTCAGGGGCGTCTTGGCAAGAGCGAGCGCCTGGCTGAGCGCACCCGCCGCCGCGCCGAGGCCGACCTGAAGCGGGTTGTTGCCGTAGCCGAGCTCGCCTTGCCGCTTCTGTACGCGCTTGGCGTGATCGCGCGTCTCGCGCAGATGCTTCTCGAGCCCGGTGCGATAGGAGCCGCTGGGCGTGATCGCGATCTGGGACTGCAGCACGCGGGTCAAGCCGACCTCCGTCGCGAGGGCTTCGTTCAGGTACTGCAAGACCTTCTGCTGGGACTGACTCATGGAGTCGGCCTCCTTCATTGACAAGTTGGAGCATTGGAAACCATCAGGACGACCACGCACACGGCGGGTCGTCCGGCTTGCGCCCAGCACCGGGGCGGGGCAGCAATGGCGGCTTCGGTCGAAGCCGGGCACGTAGGGCGGGATTGAGACAGAGCGCAGCGGTGTCAGTGCTCGCGGTAGCTTTGCTTCGGTGAGTCGCCCAGCGCCAGTCCGGAGCGGTCGCCCCTCGATGCGACTCCTACGGGCGCGGGTCTGGTTGGCCTCCTCGATGTGGCTACCCGTGTTGGCGGCGAAC
>JACCZR010000180.1 GCA_013695855.1 Thermoleophilaceae bacterium | reverse complement strand
CACCGCGGCCTGGCCGACATGTACGTCGCCGACGAGCGCTTCAGCGCACACTACGAGCGGCGGGCCGACGGGCTGGCGCGCTACGTGCACGAGGCGATCCACGCCAACGCGGAACGGGCTTCGGCCTAAGGCCGCCCGAGAACGGCGGGCCGGTCACTTCTCCTGTGCGCGGAAGCGCTCGCGGGCGCTGTCGCACTCCGCCACCGCCCGCTCCTTGGGAGCCCAGCCCTCGATACGCCACTCCTTGCCCTCGAGGTCGGTGTAGACCTCGAAGAAGTGCTTGACCTCCTCAGCGAGGTCTCCGGGCAGCTGATCGATGTCCTCGAGGCTGCTCCACGCAGGGTCCGACAGCGGCACGCCGAGGATCTTGTGATTGGGCTCGTCCTCGTCGTACATCTCGAGCATCCCGATCACGTCGATGGGCACCACGCAGCCGGGGAAGGTGGGCTCGCTGACGGCGACGATCGCGTCGAGCTCCTCCCCCTCCTCGGTGAGCGTGTCCGTGATGAAGCCGTACTCGACCGGATAGCTCACCGCGGCGAACAGCCGGCGGTCGAGCTCGATGTGCCCGGTCTCCTGGTTGAGCTCGTACTTGTTGCGACTCCCCTTGGGGATCTCGATGAAGGCGCGCCACGGCTCGTCAGAGTCCTCGCTCATTTGCGCCGCCTACCCCACCAGGCCGAGGGTCAACCGGCCGCCCACCTAAGGGCAGCGGTCAAGCCGGGCCACGGGCGGATCGGCGTCGCGCGAGCTGCGGACGTCGGCGTTGGGCGCGCAGTCCAAGCGGCGCCCTGTGGGCGTTCGGGCGGCCGCGGCTCCCAACAGCCGAGGCCGCGGGTCGATCGGCGTGCCGAAGCGGCGCACCTCGAAGTGCAGGTGCGGTCCGGTCGAGCGGCCCGTCGAGCCGACACGGCCGATGCGGGTGCCGCCGACCACGTACTGCCCTCGGAAGACGTTGATGCGCGACAGGTGCGCGTACCAGCTCTCGAACCCGAGGCGGTGCCTGACGACCACCAGGTAGCCGTAGCCGCCGGTGTTCCAGCCGGCGAAGGCGACCCTTCCCCGCCCCGCGGCGCCGACCGCCCTGCCGTAACCCGCCGTGAAGTCCACGCCGGTGTGCCTGCGTCCCCACCTCCAGCCGAAGCCGTCGCCCATGGGCGCCCTCAGCGGGCGAAAGAAGCGAACCGGCCCGCCGGGGCCGCTGCGGTAGACCAGGCTGCGGCGCAGCTTGCGCAGGGTCGAGCGTCCCGCCACGCCATCCACGGCCAGCCCGGCCGCGCGCTGGTAGCGCCTGACCGCCCGCGCCGTCCTGCCTCCGTAGCCGCCGTCGAAGCCGCCGGGGTGAAAGCCCCGGCGCCAGAGCACGAACTGGAGCGCGGCCACGTCGAAGCCGCGATGACCCCGGCGCATCGGCCGGCGCCCGTACCTCGGCCGGCCCCTCCGACCGAGCCTGCGCAGCGTCCGCGGCCCGGCGATCCCGTCGACCGCGAGCCGCCGGCGGTGCTGGAAGCGGCGCACGGCACGGCGGGTCCACCGGCCGGAGATGCCGTCGACCGCCATGGGGCGGTAGCCGAGCGCCCTGAGGGCGACCTGCAGGGCGGCCACGTTGCCGCGGCCGGCTTGCGCGGGTTCGGGCACGACGGCGGGCAGGAGCAAGGCTCCCGCGACCACGAGCACTGTGAGGACCCCCGCCCGGCGCACGGCGGCGAGCATCGCCTGACATTCGCATTTACGCAAACGCTGGGACGGCGCTTGCACGGCGTCCGGTCCCCCGAAGGCGCCCTCAGTGCCCCGGCTCAGCCGCCCGCCATTGAAGACCCGGCGAGGCGACCCGCAGCGCCCGCGTCTGCGCCGCGTCGAGCAGGCGGCGTTCGTAGGCCACCAGCTCGTCGGCTCGTAGATGTAACGCCGACGCGTCTCTCGTTCATTGCTCCGGGAGGTTCTCGAGGTCCGCTCGGTCCTGAGCGCTTCCCCGAGCGTGCTTCATCTGGCGGAGGTGCTCGAGGTCGCAAACGCGCACGAGAACCCCGAGCAGCTCGGCGTCGACCGCCGAGCGGTCGAGCTCCTCGAAGGCAGGCACTCCAGGCACGCGCTGAACGACGTCGAGCCCCCCGTGACGCGTGTCGGCGGTCAGGCTGCGTCCGCGCGAGATCGCGATGACGTCGCCTGCCGCCCGGAACGGGCGACCCCCCGAGAGCGGCAGGGTGGCCTCGAGCTCTGCCAGCGCTCGGGCCAGCCGGTCGGCGTTCTCAGCGGTGGGCTCGGGGACGATGTCGAGGTCCTCGGTCGCCCGCACGTAGCCGTGAGCCCCCACCGCGACCCCGCCGATGACGACGTAGCGCACCCCGTGCTCGTTCAGCGTGGCCAGAAGCGCACGCAGGTCGAGCACGCTCACCGCTCCCTCGCGGCCCCGCGGATCGAGGTCATCTGCTTGCTCAGCTCGTGGACGCGGGCAAGCCGCTCGCTCATCGAGAGCTGTCGATCTCGCTCGAGGCGTTTGCGCCGCCC
>JACCZR010000124.1 GCA_013695855.1 Thermoleophilaceae bacterium | reverse complement strand
GACCTCGGTTACGCCCTTGCCTGCCTCGGCCTGGCCGCGGCGGGCCTGGCGCTCGGGCGTCCCGCGGCCACACGGGCCGCGGCGTCCCGGGGTCGCGCTGCGGTGCGGAGAAGGCTCGTCCCCCCCGCTCGGAGGTCGCTGAATATGCGCAGGTAGGGTCTTCGGGAGATGGCGTACTACGTCACGACTCCGATCTACTACGTCAACGCGGAGCCTCACCTCGGGCACGCGTACACGACTATCGCGGCGGACGTGCTGGCCCGCCACATGCGCCAGCGCGGCGAGGAGGTCTTCTTCCTCACCGGGACCGACGAGCACGGAGAGCCCGTGACCCAGGTGGCCGAGCGGGAGGGCATCACGCCCCGCGAGCTGGGCGACCGCAACTACGTGCGATTCAAGGAGCTCGCTGGCGCCCTGGGCGTCACCAACGACTTCTTCATCCGCACCACCGACCCCGAGCACCACGAGGTCGTCCGGCGGGTAGTGCAGCGCATCCACGACAACGGGCACGTCTACGCGGGGACCTACGAGGGCTGGTACTGCCCACGCTGCGCGGACTTCAAGACGGACTCGGAGCTGGTGGACGGCAGCAGGTGCCCGATCCACCTCATCGAGCTCGAGCGCGAGCATGAGGACAACTGGTTCTTCCGGCTCTCGGCCTTCCAGGAGCCGCTCGAGCGCCTGTACGCCGAGCGGCCCGACTTCGTGACCCCGCAGATCCGCTTCAACGAGGCGCGCTCGTTCATCGAGCAGGGGCTGCACGACCTCTCACTCTCACGTGCACGCCTGAAGTGGGGCGTGCCGGTCCCCTGGGACGAGACGCAGGTGATCTACGTCTGGATCGATGCCCTCATCAACTACTACTCGGCGCTCTCCTACGCGCGCGAGGGCGAGGACCTGACCGAGCGCTTCTGGCCGGCCGACGTTCACCTGATCGGCAAGGACATCCTCAAGTTCCACGCCGTGATCTGGCCCGCGATGCTGATGGCCGCGGGCATCGAGGTGCCCCGGCGCGTGGCGATCCACGGCCACCTGCTGATGGGCGAGCACAAGATGTCCAAGTCGCTCGGCAACGTGATCGATCCGTTTCAGGTGGTCGACCTCTATGGCGCCGACGCTCTGCGCTACTACGCCATGCGCGAGGTGCGCTTCGGCCAAGACGGCGGGGTCTCCCCGGAGGGCTTCGAGGCGCGCTACACGAGCGACCTGGCCAACGAGTACGGGAACCTCGCGAGCCGCACGCTGGCGATGATCGTGCGTTACCGGGAGGGCGTCGTGCCGGAGGGCGAGCTGCCGAGCGAGCTGGTCGAGACCTTCGACGGGCTGGCCGGCGAGGTGCGCTCGTTCCTGGACGCGACAGACCCGTCGGGTGCGCTCGAGGAGATCTGGCAGCGCGTGCGCCGGCTCAACGGCTTCGTCCAGGAAGAGCAGCCCTGGAAGCTCGCAAAGGACGCGTCTCAGCACGAGCGCCTCGACTCGGTGCTGTGTGGCCTGGCCGAGGGCCTGCGCGTGGTGTCGCTGCTGCTGTGGCCCTTCGTGCCCACCGCCGCCGAGCGGCTGCTCGACGCGCTGAGGGTGCAGGACCGCTCGTTCGGCGCGGCGCGCTTCGGGGCCGGGTCTGGCGGAGCCACCCTGGGCGAGCTGGGACAGCTGTTCCCCCGCGTCGAGCCGCCGACGGCCTCGGCCGCCTGAGGGTCGCGGCCGTGGTCGACACGCACTGCCACCTGGACTCGTGCCGGTCGCCGGTCGCCGGGCTGATCGAGCGCGCGCGGGCGGCGGGCATCACGCGCCTGGGCAGCGTGGGCACCGATCCTGACTCTGCCTGTTGCGCGCTAGCCATCGCCGAGGAGCACGCTGAGGTTCGCGCCATCGTGGGAGTGCACCCCAACCATGCCACCGGCTTCTCGGCCCGATCGGTGGAGGAGCACGACGAATCCCTCTACGGATACGCGCAGTCTGAGCATGTCGTCGCCATAGGCGAGACCGGCCTCGACTATTACCGCGATCACGCCCCGCGGGAGGACCAGCGCCGCGCCTTTGAGGCGCACATCGACCTCGCGCGACAGCTCGACCTGCCGGTGGTCATCCACACCCGCGCCGCCGAGGAGGACACCTTCGCGCTGCTGCGCGAGCGCGCGGAGGGCCTGACCGTGGTCCTGCACTGCTTCTCTGCGCCCGACCGCCTCGACGAGGCCGTCGAGCGGAGCTACATGTGCTCGTTCGCGGGCAACGTGACCTACCCGAGCGCAGCCGATCTCCAAGACGCGGCCGAGCGGGTGCCCGACGAGCTGCTGCTGGTGGAGACCGACTCGCCCTACCTCTCCCCGCAGCCGGTGCGCAAGGTGGCCAACGAGCCCGCCAACGTCGTGCTCACCGCCCGGTTCGTGGCCGAGCGCCGCGGGGTCCCCTACGGAGAGCTCGACGCGTTGGTGGAGCGCAACGCCGCTCGCGTCTTCGGGTGGTGAGCGCCGAGCCGCGCCAGGCGAGCCTGCGGCGCCTGCGCCGGTTCGATGTCCGCCCAGACCGCGAGCTCGGCCAGAACTTCCTCATCGACGACAACCTGCTTGGGGTGATCGGCGAAGCGGCGGAGCTCGAGGCCACGGACGTGGTGCTCGAGGTGGGGGGTGGCCTGGGCGTCCTGTCCGAGCAGCTGGCTCCACGCGTGGGACACCTCCACGTCGTGGAGATCGATGGGCGCCTGCGCGAACCCCTCGAGGAGGCGCTCGCCCCCTTCTCCAACGCGACGCTTCACCAGGCGGACGCCGTGGCCCTCGAGCTGGGTGCACTCGAGCCGCGTCCCGGCAAGGTGGTGGCCAACCTGCCCTACGGCGTGGCGGCGACCGTGCTCCTGAAGTCCCTCGCCGAGCTGCGAGAGGCGACGCTGTGGGTGGCTATGGTGCAGCGCGAAGTCGCCGAGCGGCTGGCGGCGGGCCCCGCCGACGGGAAGCTCTACGGCGCGACGTCCGTCCTCGCGCAGCTTTCGAGTGAGGTGCGGGTGCTGCGCCGCGTGCCCGCGACGGTCTTCCATCCCCGGCCGGCCGTCGAGTCCGCCCTCGTGCGGTTGCGCCGGCGGGCACCGGCGCCGGTGCCCGCGGTCACCTCGCTCGTTCACGCGGCTTTCGCGCACCGGCGCAAGACGCTCGGCGGTTCGCTGAGCCTGGCCGCCGGTGCTCCGAAGGAGATCCGCGAACGCGCCCGCGAGGCGCTGGAGGAGCTCGGCCATCCGGCGGACGCACGTGCCGAGCGGCTGCCCCCCGCGGACTACCCCAGGCTGGCAGAGCTGCTCGGCGACGAACTCACGCAGGCCCTGCTTGCCGGGCCGGCGGCGGCGCGGCGCTGACGTGCTCCGCGAGCGCGCGCCGGCCAAGGTCAACCTGATCCTGCACGTCGGCCGGCGTCGTCACGACGGGCTCCACGAGCTGTGCTCGCTGTTCGCGCCGCTCGAGCTCGCAGACGAGCTGTCGTTCGCGCCGGCCGAGGGCCCGCGTGACGAGGTGGTCTGCCCAGGGGTGGAGGGAAGGAACCTCGCGCAGAAAGCGCTCGAGGCGTTTCGCACCCGGACTGCGCTGCCGCCGCTGCGGGTCGAGATCGAGAAGCGCATCCCGGTGGCCGGGGGGCTGGGGGGCGGCAGCGCCGACGCCGCGGCCGCCCTGCGCGCGGCCAACAGGCTGGTGGGCGAGCCCTTGGAGCTGGACGAGCTGCAGGCCCTCGGAGCCAGGCTCGGCGCCGACGTGCCCAGCCAGCTGCGTCCTACGCCGGCGCTTGTGACCGGTGCGGGCGAGCGGGTCGAGCCCATGGAGCTCCCTCCGCTGTGGCTGGTGCTGGTGCCGAGTGACGAGGGTCTCTCGACAGCCGACGTCTACGGCGAGCTCGACCGGCTCGGAGGGGGGCGGCAGACGCTCGACCCCGCGGCGTTGGGGGCCCTCGCCGGGGCGGGCGCCGAGCGGTTGGCCCAAGTGGCGGAGAACGACCTCGAGGCTCCGGCGGTCTCCCTTCGGCCCGAGCTCGCGCAGAAGCTCTCCGACCTCCGCGACCACGCCTCGCTCGCGGCGCGGCTGAGCGGCTCGGGTCCCACCGCGTTCGGCCTCTTCGACGGCCGGGAGGCCGCCGACCGGGCCGCGGGGGCGCTGGCGGGCGCGGTGCTCACTCGCACCACCACAGCGGCCTGACGCGGCGCCGCCCGTGCCATGCGCCACAATGGCCGGCAATGGGCCTCAGTCTGTCCACCACGGAAGTGGCGCTCGCCTTGGGAGCGGGCATCGCCGGCGCCGGCTACATCGCCTTCATCCTCCTCCCGGCCTGGCATGCCTACGGACGTCTGTGGGAGCGGATCGCGGCGGGCTTCCTGACGCTGTTCATCCTGGCCACCCTGCTGGGGATGGGCGCGGGCCTCGGGTTCGCCATCGTCTGGTCCTACGACCGCTACGCCTGACGCCTGGTGGCTGCAAACCGGCGCCTGGCGGCGTCATCGGCCCCCTCGCCTGCGAAGCAGGCGTCGGGGACCTCTTCCTTGCCATGCTTGGTTTTCGCTCGCCAGCCTGGCGGCTGCGAACCGGCGCCTCGCGGCGTCACAAGGGGGCTTCGGCCCCCTTACACCCGCCTCCGGCGGGTCATCCCCCGGCTACTGCCTGCTGAGCAGGCTTCGGGCGCCTCTTCCTGGCGATGCTTGGTTCTCGCTCGTCAGGAGCGTTGCGGCCACGCGTTCACCGAACTTCACGAGCGGCCCACCGCGCCTAGAGTTGTGCCATGTCCGCGGCGCAGCAGCCCAGGGGCGGCGGCGCCTCAGGGGCGGCGCAGGGCTCCTTCCTCGAGCTTTTCGAGCAGGTCTCCGAGGCGGTCGAGTCGGGCGCCGGCCTGCCCTCGGTCGCCCGAGCGGCCAGCCGTGCCCTCGACGCGAGCGCCATAGTCCTCGACTCCTCGTGCAACGTGCTCGCCGTGGCGTGCGCCTCGCCGGACGACGAGCGGGCGGTGATGGCGGGGGAGGGGACCAGCGACAGCGTCGAGTTGCGCGTGGCCGACTCCGCAGTGGGCGAGCTGCGGTTTCGCACGCGAGGCGAGGTGCCCGAGCCGGCGCTCCTGCGAATGGTGGCGACGCTGATCGCGCTCGAGGTCGACCGCTCGGCTGCTCCCGAACGGGCGAGCGAGGCCGCGGTGCGCGACTTCCTGGAGGACCTGGTCAGCCGGCGGCTGACCGACCGCGAGAACATCATGGCTCGGGGCGAGGAGCTCGGCTGCGGCCTTGGCGAGGGCGCGATCGTGATCGTCGCCCGCGCCCGTCCGCACGCCCCTGAGGAGGGGGACTGGCGCGCGCGGGTGCTCACCATGGCCGAGCGCGGGGCGCGCGCGGTGGAGCGCACCACTCTGGCGGCGCTGGTGCCCATCGGCCCGTTGCGAGTGGGAGGCGACGATCGCGACCTCGTTCTGCTGGTGCCGAGCTCCGAGGAGGCGACGGCGGCGCGCGCGGCCGCGTCGGTCCTCAACGAGCTGCGCGCCGGCCTCGACGGCTTCGCGCTGACCGTGGCCCTGAGCCGCTGGACGGCCGATCCCACCGATCTCCACCGTGCCGCGTCGGAGGCCATCCTCGCCGCCAACGTGGCTGAGGCCCGGGGGATCGATTCGCTGGGCTTCGAGGAGACCGGCGCCTACCGGCTCCTGCTGCCGGCCATGAACGAGGATCCGCGCGAGCTGCGGCGCTTCCACGAGGAGACCGTGGCCCCCCTTGCCGCCTACGACGACCAGTACGAGACCGAGCTGGTCAAGACCGTGGAGACGTTCCTCGCCGCGGACGGCAACGTCGCCCGTACCGCCGAGAAGCTCTTCACCCACCGCCACACCGTGCGCTACCGCCTGGACCGGGTGCGCGAGCTGAGCGGCCTCGACGTGGGCTCCAGCGACGGCCGCGAGCGCCTGTCGCTCGGCTTGAAGGCGATGCGCGTGCTGGGAATCGCCCCACCTGGAGGCCCCGCGCACGAGCCGGGGGCGGAGGGCGGCCTGGTGCCACGGGCGGCGAAGGACCGTTAGGGGACGGATGTACCGGCTCTAACCGGTTTCGCCCGGGGCAAGGTCGTCGCCCACCGACGAGCTGGGGAGCCCGGACTTGAACCGGGACTAGGCGCTCCAAAGGCGCCTGTGCTGCCGATTACACCACTCCCCAAGGACTCGGCGAGCATAGGCCCTTCGCGCCTCGCCGCTACGCTGGCGGACCCCCGTGGCCGAGCCCTTCACAGCCCTGATCATGGCCGCCGGTCACGGCACCCGGATGCGGTCGCGGCTGCCCAAGGTGCTGCATCCGGTGTGCGGCATGACGATGGTCGAGTGGGTGATCGACGCCGCCCGGGAGGCCGGCGCTCAGGAGGTCGTCTGCGTGGTCCGGCCCGGCGAGGGCGTGGCCGAGGGCCTGCCGCAGAACGTCATCGTTGCCGAGCAGCGCGAAGGCGAGGGCACGGGCGCCGCCGTGCTCGCCGCCCGCGAGGCGATCGTGCCCGAGCGTCCCCTCGCGGTGCTCTCGGCCGACCATCCCTTGGTGACTGACGAGGTCGTCTCAGGCCTCATCGCCGCGCACGCTGCCGAACAGGCCGCAGCCACCGTGCTGACCACCGACACCCTTGATCCCGCGGGCTACGGCCGCGTGATCCGACGCGCGGATGGTGCCTTCGAGGCCATCGTTGAGACCAAGCACACGGACGGTCTTGCGCCGGAGGTGCTGGCCACCCGGGAAATCAACCTGGGCACCTACGTCTTCCAGCCCGACTCGCTGTTCCGGGCGCTCGAGCAGGTGGAGCCGCTGGACGGCGAGGTTTACCTGACCGGCGCCATCACCGCCTTCGCCGCCGACGGACGTGTGGCCACCACCGCGACCACCGACGCCGACGTGGCGCGCGGGGTCAACACGCGCGCGGACCTCATGGAGATCGAGCAGCTCGCGCGCCGCCGGCTGATCGCCGCGCACGGGCGTAACGGGGTCACCTTCGTCGCACCGGACTCGGTCGAACTCCACGCGGGGGTGACCATCGGCGAGGACACGCGCATAGGCGTGGGCGCCACGCTCCTTGGCGCCACGGCGATCGGCGCCGGCTGCGACATCGGCCCGCACGTGACCACCTACGACGCCACGCTCGGTGACCGGGTCGGGGTGGCGCACTCGGTGCTCATCGAATGCGAGGTGGCCGACGAGGCCAGCATTGGCCCATTCGCCTACCTGCGTCCGGGCGCGCGCATCGGCCCCCGAGCCAAGATCGGCGCCTTCGTCGAGGTCAAGAACTCGGCCATCGGAGAGGGCGCCAAGGTCCCCCACCTCTCCTACCTCGGCGACGCCGACGTCGGCGAGGGCGCCAACGTGGCGGCGGGCAACATCACAGCGAACTACGACGGCCGCGACAAGCACCGCACCGCGATCGGACAAGACGTCAAGACGGGGGTCCACACCTCCTTCGTGGCCCCCGTGAGCGTCGGGGACCGGGCGTACACTGGGGCAGGGTCGGTGATCGTCGAGGATGTCCCGGAGGGCGCGCTCGGGATCTCCCGTCCCCAGCAGCGCAACGTCGAGGGCTACGCCCAGCGAGTCGAGGAGGAAGAGCCGTCTCCGTAAGCGTCGAGACCCAGGAGGTCACCGCCTTGGCCAAGAGCATCCCGGCGGGCTACGACAAGCGCCTGATGATCAGCGCGGGGCGCGCCAGCCAGGAGCTGGGGGGCAAGATCGCGGAGCGGCTGGGGGTCCAGTTGGCCGACGCCGGGCTGAAGACCTTCGCCGACGGCGAGGTCTATTGCCGCTACGAGGACTCCATCCGGGGGGCGGACCTCTTTCTCATCCAGTCGTTGTGCGCCTCCGAGCGCGAAGGCCTAACCCCCAACGACGCGCTGATGGAGCTGCTGCTCATGGTCCACGCCGCCAAGCACGCCTCGGCCCACCGGATCATCGCCGTCACCCCGTGGTACGGCTACTCGCGCCAGGACAAGAAGTCGGCGCCGCGCGAGCCGATCTCGGCGCGGCTGGTGGCCGAGCTGCTGGAGACGGCGGGCGCCGACCGCCTGGTGGCGATGGACCTGCACGCGGGCCAGGTGCAGGGCTTCTTCTCCAGGCCGGTCGACCACATGACCGCCATGCCGCTCCTCACCCAGTACATCTCCGATCGCTTCGGGCACGAGGAGGAGCTTGTGATGATCGCTCCCGACGCCGGCCGGGTGAAGCTCGTGCGCTCCTTTGCGCGCAGGGTGGGGGCGCCGTACGCGCTGATGGAGAAGGAGCGCCCCGCCCAGGGCGTCGCGGAGATCGGCACGGTGATCGGCGACGTGAAGGGCAAGGTGGCGGTCATCGTCGACGACATCATCGGAACCGGCGGCACGCTGGCTGCGGCGGCGCAGACCGTCCTTGACGAAGGCGCCCGGTCGGTGCAGGCGGTGGCCACCCACGGGCTCTTCGCCGGCCGCGCCTTCGAGACACTGGAGGCCTCGCCGCTGTCGGGCGTCCTGGTCACCGATACGGTGCCGCTGGCGGACGCGGCGCCCGAGCTGATAACCCAGCTCACATGCGCGGACGTGCTCACCGACACCGTCCGGCGCATCTTCAGCGACGATTCTGTCTCGGAGGGCTTCGACGGGGAGAACCAGCTCTTCTAGCAGTTCGGCCGGGTGGGCGAGTTAGGTTGCCGCCATGAAGATCCTGCTCACCATTCACGTCCTGGCCGCCGTGATCTGGGTCGGCGGCTCGATCGCCATGCACATCCTGGGCCGCCGTGTGCTCAACCGCGGCGACAACCGCGAGATCCACGCTTTCTCGATGGAGGTCAACAAGGTGGCTATGCGGCTCTACGCACCGACATCGCTGATCCTCCTGCTCGCCGGGATCTTTCTGGTCGACAAGGCGGGCTACGACTTCTCGCAGGCCTGGATCGCCATCGCGCTCGTGGGCTGGCTGTTCAGCTTCATCGTGGGCGTCGGCTACTACGGGCCACAGGACAAGAAGCTGCAGCTGCTCGTGGCCGAGCGCGGCGCCGACGACCCTGGGGTGGCGGCGAACGTCCGCTCTGCCCTGAACGTCAACAGCGTCGAGGTCTCGATCTTGGTGCTGATCGTGATCGACATGACGCTCAAACCGGGGGCCTGACCCGCCGAAACGGGTGGCCGAGCCCCGCTAGACTCGCCGGTCGCCCATGGCCGACCGTCCTTTCCTCGACGTCCAGGAGCGCCCCGAACGCGGATCGCGGTCGAACCGCCGCCTGCGCCGCGAGGGCCTCGTGCCCGGCGTCGTTTACGGCGGCAACGGCAACGAAAGCCTCTCGTTCAAGGTCCACGCTCTCGCCCTGCGCAAGATCCTGGCGGACGGCTCGGCCCTGATCGACATCAAGATCGGCGAGGGCAAGTCCCGGCCGGTGATCATCAAGGATCAGCAGAACCACCCGGTGCGCGACGAGGTCGTGCACATCGATCTGCTCGAGGTCCGCCTCGACGAGGCGATCCAGACCACGGTGGCGGTCGAGCTCGAGGGTGGCGACGATGCCCCGGGTGTCAAGGAGGGCGGCGTGCTCGAGCACGTGACCCGCGAGGTCAACGTCGAGGCGCTGCCCACCGACATCCCGGACAACATCGTGGTGGACGTATCGGCGATGGAGATCGCGGCCACCCTGCCCCTTTCTGAGATCCCCGCCCCCTCAGGCGTCACCTTCCTCGACGACCCCGAGGAGACGGTGATCGCCACGGTGGTGGCTCCCACCGAGGTGGAGGAGCCCGACGAGATCGAGTCCGAGACCGAGCTCGTGGGTGCCGAGGCCGGCGCCGAGGGCGACACCGGCGAGGAGGCCGAGGACAGGGAAGAGGTCGCCGAGGGCGACTCGGGCTCTTGAGCGGCCTCCGCGTAGAGCACTGAGCCTCTTCGGTCGCCGCGGCGAGGGCCGTGGCGGCGGAGCGCAGGCCGAGCATCGGTCGGCCGAGCATCGCACGCGCGACGACTTCTGGCTGGTGGTGGGCCTTGGCAACCCGGGTGACCGCTACGCCCGCACGCGCCACAACATCGGCTTCGAGGTGGCGGCCCTGGCCGCCGAGCGCTGGGGCCTCGGGAAGCTGAAGAAGCACTACGCGGGCCTCTTCGCCGACGGGCGCACCGGGCTCGGAGGGCCGCGGGTCGGCGTGCTGCTGCCCCAGACCTACATGAACGAAGCCGGCCGCTCGGCGGGGCCGGCGCGCGGCGCGCTCGGCGTCGATCTCGACCGGGTGGTCGCCGTGCACGACGAAATCGACCTGCCCTTCGGCGAGGTCCGCACCCGGCTGGGCGGCGGCCTGGCCGGCCACAACGGCCTGAAGTCGCTGAAGGCGGGCCTGGGCGGCGCTGACTTCCACCGTGTTCGGGTGGGAGTGGGGCGCCCCGATTCCACAGACCCCGAGATCGTCTCGGCTCATGTGCTGGGGCGGTTCTCCGAGCCAAGGGAAGCCGTGGCCGGTCTCACCGAGCGCGCGGCGGACGAGCTGGAGCGCCTGGTGGGCGCGCCGGAGGGAGATCGCTGAGCCGATCGCGCGGGGAAGGGGCTTTCGTAGACTCGGAGGGCGAGCCGCGCGGAGCCCGGGCGGCCGTTTTCCCTGCCGTGTCCCTTCGCTCGCTGCTCACCCACGCCCGCCGCAACGGCGATGTGCGCGCGCTCAGCGACGCCGCGCAGGAGGGCCCCCAGCGCGCGTTCGTCTCCGCCGGCCTGCGCCCCTTCCTGCTCGCCGCCCTGCTGGACTCCGATCCCGAGCGGCCCGCGCTCGTGGTGGCCGGCGACGACCGCTCGGCCCGCGACCTCGCGGCCGATCTGCGGGCCTACCTCGCTCCGCGGCAGGTGCGCCTCTACCCCGCCCGGGGGGTCCAGTACGAGTCGCACCTGGCTCCACCGCCACACCTCGTGGGCCTGCGCATCGCCGCGCTTGACTCGCTGCTGACCGGCGAGGGTGCGGTGGTGGTGGCCTCGGCGGTCGCCCTGTCGGAGAAGGTGCCCGACCCGGCGCTGCGCCCGCACGGCTTCGCGATCGAGCGCGAGGAGCTGATCGACCTCGACGAGACCGCGCAGCAGCTGGTGGCCTGCGGCTACGAGCGCGTGGACCAGGTGGAGGAGCGCGGGCAGTTCGCCATGCGAGGGGACATCATCGACCTCTATCCCTCCACGGAGGACCGAGCCGTCAGGTGTGAGCTGTTCGACGTGGAGGTCGAGCGCCTGAGCTACTTCTCCACCTTCACCCAGCGCTCGCTGGAGGAGACCGACCGCGTGGAGATCGCTCCGGCGGCGGAGCTGGCGCCCGAGCACCGCGAGCTGGCGGAGATAGCAGCGCTCGAGGCAGCCGACGAGCGCCCCGACGTGGCCGAGCTGCTGCCCGTGGACCGCTTCGGCGAGCTGCTCGACCTGCTGCCGGAGAACGGGCTGGTGGCCGTGGCCGCCGAGGAGGAGCTGCAGCCGGCGCTGGCCGACCACTGGGAGGACGTGACCGCCAGCTTTCACGACAAGGACGCCCGCCACCTGTACGTGAGCCCCGAGGACGTCACCAGCAAGCTCGACGCCCGCGCCGCCCTGCGGCTGAGCAGCATCTCCGGTGACCAGCCTCACTCGTTCCGCGCCCAGAGCGCGGACACCGCCGCGCGCTCGCTCAAGGAGGCCGAGCCCCAGCTGGAGAAGCTCGTGCGCTCGGGCTACCGCACCGTGGTCGCCTGGGGCAGGCGGGGCGAGGCCGAGCGCGCGGCCTACAACCTCGCCCGGGTCAGGGCCGAGCTGGTCGACGGCGTGCCGATCGGCCACGAGCCCGGCGTGAGCTTCGCCGCGGCCAGCCTGCGCGAGGGCTTCCTGGCCCCAAGCCTCAAGCTCGCGGTGCTTCCCGAGCACCGCCTCCTCAGAGGCCGCCGCGCGGCACGCCCCCAGGGCCCACGCCCGGGCGGTGGGGCCTTGGCGGCGTTCACCGATCTGCGCGCGGGCAGCGCCGTGGTGCACACCGACCACGGCGTGGCGCGCTTCACCGGTTTCGAGACCCGCACCGTGGGCGGCATTACGCGCGACTACCTGCAGCTGGAGTTCGCGGGGGGCGACCGGGTATTCGTTCCCTCCGACCAGCTGCACAAGATCAGCCGCTACGTGGGTGCCGAGGCCGGCGACCCGCCGCTCAGCAAGCTTGGGGGCAAGGCCTGGGAGCGCATGAAGTCGCGCGCCCGGCGCGCCGCCCAGGCGCTGGCGGGTGAGCTGATCAACCTCTACGCGGAGCGAAAACGCCGCAGCGGGCACCCCTTCCCGGCGGACGGCGAGTGGCAGATCGCCTTCGAGGACGCCTTCTCGTTCCGCGAGACGCCCGACCAGATGGAGGCCATCGAGGCGGTGAAAGCCGACATGGAGGAGGCGCGGCCGATGGACCGCCTCATCTGCGGCGACGTGGGCTACGGCAAGACCGAGGTGGCGCTGCGCGCGGCCTTCAAGGCGGCGGGGGACGGCCGCCAGGTCATGTTCCTCGTGCCCACCACCGTTCTCGCACAACAGCACTACGGCACGTTCACCGAGCGCCTGCGTGACTACCCGTTCAACATCGACGTGGTCTCGCGCTTTCGCTCGGCCGGCGAGCAGCGCGAGGTGCTGACCGGCTTCGGGGAGGGCAAGGTCGACGTGCTGGTGGGCACCCACCGCCTGCTCTCGCGCGACGTGCGCCCAAAGGACCTCGGCCTGCTGATCGTGGACGAGGAGCAGCGCTTCGGGGTCAAGCAGAAGGAGCTGCTCAGGCAGCTGCGCCTGCGGGTCGACGTGCTCTCGCTCTCCGCCACGCCGATCCCCCGCACGCTGCAGATGTCTCTGGCCGGCCTGCGCGACATCTCGGTGATCGAGACCCCGCCCGAGGGTCGCCGGCCGGTGAAGACCTATGTGGGCGAGTACGACGAGGAGCTGGTCAAGCAGGCCATCGAGCGCGAGCGCGCGCGGGGCGGGCAGACCTTCCTGATGCACAACCGGGTGGAGTCGATCGAGGACTTCGCCGAGGGCATCCGGGCGCTCTGTCCCGGCGCGAAGGTCGCCGTCGCGCACGGCCAGATGGACGAGTCCCAGCTGGAGCCCACCATGCTCGGCTTCCTGCGCGGCGAGTTCGAGGTGCTCGTCTGCACGACGATCATCGAGAGCGGGCTCGACGTCTCGGCCGCCAACACGCTGATCGTGGAGCGCGCCGACGAGCTCGGGCTGGCCCAGCTCTACCAGATCAGGGGGCGCGTGGGCCGCTCACGCGAGCGCGCCTACGCGTACCTCTTCTACCCCTCCGCGGCCGCCCTGACCGAGGACGCCGCGGCCAGGCTCTCCACCCTCTCCGACTACACCGAGCTCGGCTCGGGGTTCAAGATCGCCATGCGCGACCTCGAGATAAGGGGCGCCGGCAACCTGTTGGGTGACGAGCAGTCGGGCCATGTGGCCGCCGTGGGCTTCGAGCTGTATGTGTCGATGCTCGACGAGGCGGTGGCCGCCCTGGCCGGCGACTCGGCCGACGAGGCTCCCGAGCCCGTCCGCATGGATGTTCCCGTGGACGCCTACGTGCCAAGCGACTACGTGCCATACGAGGCCGCCAAGATAGAGGTGCACCGCCGCATCTCCGGCGCACGCGAGGTGGCCCAGCTGATCGTGCTGCGCGAGGAGCTCGAGGATCGCTTCGGGCCGCTCCCCGAGCCGCTGGACAACCTCGTCCGCCTCCAGGACGCTCGCATCAAGCTGGGCCGGGCGGGGGCCCGGGCGGTCGACTTCGCCGGCGGGCGGCTGTCGGTCTTCCCCGTCGAGCTGGGTGACGAGGGCGCCGCGGCCCTGAAGGAGCGTCTGCCCGAGGCGGTCTACGAGCCGGGGCGCAGCACCGTTCGGGTATCCGTGCCCGCCGAGCCGGCGGCCCGCTTCCCGGCCGTGGTGGCGGCGGCGGAGGCCCTGCTGGAGGTGGCGAGCGCTCCGTGAATTTCCAGCTACCCTCCGCCGCTGGCCTTCAGGCCCCGTTTACCCGACGCCGCTAGACACCCTCGCTTATGAGCCTACGTCCCATCCTCGCCATCTCCTGCCTCACCGTTGGCGCCGCGATCGTCGCCGGCTGCGGTGCCGAAGTCCCGTCCAACAGCGTCGCCAAGGTCGGCGGCGACACCATCACCAAGGCCGAGTTCAACAAGTGGCTCAAGACAGCCGCAGCGGGACAGTCCCAGGGCGGCCCAGCTGCGGTGCCCGACCCCCCGAACTTCACCCAGTGCGTGGCCCAGCGCCAAAAGCAGCCCCCCCAGAAGGGCGCGCCGAAGCCCAACCCGGCTCAGCTGAAGACCCAGTGCAAGTCCGAGTACGACCGGCTCAAGGGCGAGGTCATGCAGTTCCTCATCCAGGCGCAGTGGGTTCAGCAGGAGGCCGAGGAGCGCGACGTCAAGGTCTCCGAGCCCGAGGTCAAGAAGTCCTTTGACGACCAGAAGAAGCAGGCCTTCCCCACGGCCAAGGAGTACGACAAGTTCCTGAAGACCTCGGGCATGAACGAGGAGGACATCCTCTTCCGCGTCCGCCTGGACACCCTCCAGAACAAGCTCACCAAGAAGATCACCGAGGACGAGGCGAAGGTCACCGACCAGGACATCAAGACCTACTACGACAAGAACAAGAAGAAGTTCTCGCAGCCTGAGAAGCGTGACCTTGCGGTGGTCCTGACCAAGAAGAAGGGCGAGGCCGATCAAGCCAAGCGCCGGCTGGACAAGGGCGCGAGCTTCAAGGCCGTGGCCAAGAAGTCCTCCATCGACGACGCGTCAAAGGCCCAGGGCGGCAAGCTGCCCGACGTGACCAAGGGGTCTCAGGAGAAGGGCTTCGAGAACGCCGTCTTCGCGGCCAAGAAGGATCAGATCTCAGGGCCGGTCAAGACCCAGTTCGGCTACTACGTCTTCGAGGTCACCAACATCAAGCAGCCCTCGCAGCAGAGCCTGGACCAGGCCAAGGAGACCATCAAGAACCTGCTGAAGTCCCAGCGCCAGCAGAAGGCGCTCGACGGCTTCATCAAGAGGTTCCGCGAGGACTACAAGAAGAAGACCGCGTGCGCCAAGGAGTTCGTGGTCGCAGAGTGCAAGAACGCGCCTAAGCAGCAGAACACCGGCCAACAGGGCGCGCCGCAGGGCGCACCTCCGGGCGGGGCTCCGCAGGGCGCACCTCCGGGCGGTGCCCCCCAGGGCGTATCTCCGGGCGGTGCCCCCCAGGGTGCTCCCCCGCCGCAGGGCGCCCCGGCGCCGCAGGGTGCTCCACCGACCCAGGGCGGCCAGGTTCCGCAGCCGGCACCCCAGCCGAGCGACCCCGCTCCGCAGGGTCCGGCCTCGCCGTAAACGATGACCGAGCGGTGCTCGCCCGAGACCAATCGGTCCGGTGCTCGCCCGACCGACGATCGGGCTGCGCTCCTCCCGCAGCGATCGGGCTGCGCTGCGTCGGTAGGGCGCGCGCCAGGCGAGGACGCAGAGAGGGCGGCCGTCGGCGCGGCCGCCCTGGCGCGGCTAGACGAGGTCACGCGGCGCCTTCGCCGCGACTGCCCGTGGGATCGTGAGCAGGATGAGCGCTCGATCGTCCCCCACACGGTCGAGGAGGCCTACGAGCTGGCCGACGCCGCCCACGCGGGCGACGACGCCAAGCTGGTGGACGAGCTCGGTGACGTGCTCTTCCAGGTCCACTTCCTCGCCTTGCTGCTGGAGGAGCGTGACGCCGGCGGCCTGGAGGCGGTGGCCGACGGTTGCCGCCAGAAGCTGATTCGCCGTCACCCGCACGTCTTCGGCGAGGAGAACGCCGATCGGCGGTGCTCGCCCGACCAACGCTCGGGCTGCGCTCCGGCGATAGATCGCGCCGAGACCGCCGACGCGGTGCTCGAGAACTGGGGTCGCATCAAGCGCGACGACGAGCGCGGGGGAGAGGTGTTCGGCGACCTGCCGGAGAACCTGCCCGCCGCTCTGTACGCGCGCAAGCTAATCAAGCGAGGGGCCAGCGCGGGCCTGTACGAGCCCGAGGCGGGATGGGGCGGCTCGTTCGATCAACACGGAGACGCCCTCCTGCAGGCCGTCGAGGCCGCGCACGCCGACGGCGTGGACGCCGAGCTGGCGCTACGTCACGCCGCCGACCGCTTCCGGACTGATATCGATTCCGCCTCCTAGTGGTCCCTCCTGTCATTACCGACCGGTTTGTCGGCGCCTGGGCGCGCCTGCCCTCGCCCGCGATGCTCGCCAATCAGGGCGGCTCCGCCCCCCTACATCCGGCCTTCGGCCGCAACACCCCCCAGATACTGGCTGCGCTCTCGGTCTTGCCAGCCACGCCCAGTCGCTCGCCAAAGCGGGCCGCTGATTCCAGGAGGGATCACTCATGAGCGAAATCGCCTCCCTCCACGCACGCCAGGTCCTCGACAGCCGTGGCAACCCCACCGTCGAGGTCGAGGCCACGCTTCGATCGGGCGCCTTCGGGCGCGCCGCGGTGCCTTCGGGGGCTTCGACCGGCGAGTTCGAGGCCGTGGAGCTGCGCGACGGCGGGGAGGCCTGGGGCGGGAAGGGCGTGGCAGGCGCTGTCGAGAACGTCAATCGGGAGATCGCCCCCGAGGTCACAGGCCGCCAGGCCTCCGACCAGGGCGGATTGGACCACGCGATGCTCGACCTCGACGGCACCGACAACAAGGGCCGCCTGGGCGCCAACGCGATACTCGGCGCCTCGTTGGCGGTGGCCAAGGCAGCCGCGGCGGACGCGGGGCAGCCACTGTGGCGCCACCTCGGCGGTGCCGAGGCGCGCGTGCTTCCCGTCCCGATGATGAACGTGCTGAACGGTGGGGCTCACGCCGACAACAAGGTCGACTTCCAGGAGTTCATGATCGTGCCGTTGGCTGCGCCGAGCTTCGCCGAGGCGCTGCGCACGGGGACCGAGATCTTCCACGCGCTGAAGACGTGGCTGCACGATCAGGGCCTGGCCACCGCGGTGGGGGACGAAGGCGGCTTCGCGCCTGACCTCGAATCCAATCCAGCGGCGCTGGACGCTCTCGTGGCCGGTATCGAGGCCGCCGGCTACCGCCCCGGCGACGATGTCGGCATAGCCATGGACCCGGCTACGAGCGAGCTCTACTCGGACGGCGCCTACCGCTTCGAGCACCAGGACGCATCGCTCAGCTCCGAGGAGATGGTCGAGGGCTGGGTGGATCTCACCGGCAAGTACCCGATCGTCTCGGTCGAGGACGGCATGGACGAGGAGGACTGGGAGGGCTGGCGGGCCCTGACCGAGCAGCTCGGCGACCGCCTACAGCTCGTGGGCGACGACCTCTTCGTGACGAACACCGAGCGCCTGCGCCGCGGCATCGACATGGGGGTCGGTAACTCGATCCTGGTCAAGGTCAACCAGATCGGGACGCTGACCGAGACCCTCGAGGCCGTGCGGATGGCCCACGAAGCCGGCTACACCGTGGTCATGTCCCACCGCTCGGGCGAGACCGAGGACACGACGATCGCCGACCTTGCCGTGGCCACCGGCTGCGGCCAGATCAAGACGGGCGCGCCCTCGCGCTCGGACCGTGTGGCGAAGTACAACCAACTGCTGCGCATCGAGGAGGAGTTGGGCGACGCGGCCGAGTATCCGGGTCGCAGCGTCTTTCGCAACTGAAGCGAGCGGTGCTCGCTCGACCAATGCTCGGGCTGCTCTCCTCCGTTGAGCAGGAGACGCGTTCTGGCCGCCGAAACCGGCGGGAATGGCCTCAACCGCCGCCCGAGCACCGGCCCGCGCCAGGCGGCGCTACCGCTCGACCGCGGGCCGCGGCCCGATCCGCTGGGACCGCGTGGGGCGGGTGGCCCTGCTGGCCGTGCTGGGCATCATCCTCGCGCTCTACATCTCGCCGGCCAAGCACTGGATTGAGCAGTCGGCCACGGCGGGGGCCCAGCGCGAGGAGCTCGGGCGGCTGAAGTCCGAGCAGGGCCGCCTGACGGGCCAGGTGCGCGATCTGCGCCGCCCGGCCGCCCTCGAGCGCGAGGCCAGGAAGCTCGGGATGGTCAAGCGCGGGGAGCGCTCCTACGTGATCGAGGGCCTACCCGGGGATTGACTGGGTAGCGTGCCTGGCCGGTGGCCTACGCGCTCGACAACGCGCTGTACCAGTGGGAAGAAGGCGAGCGACGACTGGGCGAGGCCTCGCCGCCCGCTCGGGCGGAGCTGGATCGTTCCTGGGCGGCGGTCTACGAGGAGTTGCGGCGGCGGCTCGGCTCTTCGTTCGTGGTCGCTCAACTGGCCGACCTCTACGGCGAGGACCTCGGCTGGGCGGAGAATGCGGCCCGGGAGGGCTCGCTGGTCGCCGACCTCACCACCGCGATCGACACCGCGTTCTCTCGCTACGCCCGGATGGCCGCCGACTGGGCGGGCGGGCGCACCCACGCCCGCGAGGAGCGGTAGCGGGAGCACGCTCCTCGGTTCGGGCTGCTACTCGTCGGAGTGGTCGTCGCCCGAGGGCTCTTCGCCCGTCCGGGTGATGACGATGCGTTCGGGCTCGACCGTCACGGTCAAGGGGCGGTGGCCCGCCCAGTGCTCGGCGTACACCGGGTCGTCCTGCACCGCGGGGTCCAGCCACAGGCCGTAGCCCTCCTCGCCGTGGTCGAAGGTGCCTTCGAGCGTGCGGCGGCCGCCGCGACCGCGGCCCCGTCCTCGCCCTCCACGGCGCCCGCGCCTGCGCCTGCGGGGCCGGTCGTCGTCCTCGGCGTCGCCTTCGCTGTCGTCTTCCTCCTCGGCGGCGGGCTGCTCCTGCTC
>JACCZR010000091.1 GCA_013695855.1 Thermoleophilaceae bacterium | reverse complement strand
GAGCGCGGCGACGACGATCGTCAACAGGATTCCAATCATGGGAATGCAGCCCTCCTTGGTTGAGGGAGGCCTCCCGCGTCCCCCGGTTGTGTGGTGTAGATACCCATCGCCGTCGGGGGGAAAACGGAGCTAGGCGGGCACCGCCCGCGTGTCGAGGTGCGCTCCGACCTTCCGCTTGACGCGCTGGAGGGCGTTGTCAACGGTCTTGGTGTCGCACTCCAGGCGCTCCGCGATCACCTCGTAGGAGTTCCCGTCGAGGTAGAGGGAGAGCACCGAGCTCTCCAGCTCCGACAGCACGCTTGAAAGGCAGTTCACCAGGCTGTGCAGCTCCTCCGTGGAGATCACCTGGTTGACCGGGTCGTGCGCCGTGGGGCCCGGCAGCAGCTCGTCGAGGGTCGGGTCTCCGTCGCCTCCGCCGGCCGCGGGGGTCTGGGAGAACGAGACGTACTCGTTCAGCGGCGTGTGCTTGTTGCGCGTGGATGTCTTCACCGCAGTGATGATCTGACGCGTGATGCACAGCTCCGCGAAGTTGCGAAAGCTCGACTCGCGGTCCCAGCGGTAATCCCTCACCGCCTTGTAGAGGCCAACGAGCCCCTCCTGGATCAGGTCGTCGGCGTCGCCGCCGATCAGAAAGTACGACGACGCCTTGAGACGCACGAAGCCGTGGTACCGCTTGACGATGCGGTCCATGGCGTCGGGTCGCCCCTGCTTCGCCAACGCGATCAGGTAGTGATCATCTGGCTCAGCCTGAGGTTGAGCTCTGGCGGCCTGGGCCGTCGCGGTTCCTGCTGTTGCGGTAAAGCGTGCCAAACCGTCTCCTCGGAGCTCGGTGGCGCGTTACCTCCCCTAGCGCCAGGTTCCTGGGCCGACGGAGAGGACTACCTCAACCTCGACTCCAGCCTGATCTATAGCGCGAGTATCGGCGGGTTATGGAGAACTGTCAAGTGGCATCGCGCATCTGCAAGATCCCGTACACCAGCGCAGCGGCCGCAGTGGCCACGTTGAGCGAATCCACCCGCCCCCGCCGCGGGAGGCTCACGAGCAGGTCGCAGGCGTCGGCCACGCGGGGTCGCAGGCCCCTCCCCTCCGACCCCAGAACGACCACGACGCGCCCGCGGTAGTCGGGCGCGGTGTAGAGCTCCGCCGAGTCCGCAGCCGCGCCGTAGGCCCAGGCGCCGGCCTCCTTCGCCTCCACCAGCCAGTCGGCCAGGTTGCGCACGCGAGCCACGGCCAGGTGCTCGACGGCGCCGGCCGATGCGCGGCATACCGCCGGCGTGACATCCGCCGAGCGCCGCTCGGGCACCACGAGCCCGGCGGCCCCCGCCGATTCGGCCACCCGCGCTACGGCGCCCAGGTTCTGGGGATCCTGCACCTGGTCGAGGGCAACCACGAGCGCATCGTCCTCCGCCAGCAAGGCGCCGGCGTCTGCGTAGGGATAGGGCTCGGTCCGCGCGCAGACCCCCTGGTGGTCGGGCGAGCCGACCAGCTCGCTCAGCTCGTCATCGCCGGCCCTGGTGACCTCGATGCCGTGAGGCCAGTCGACACCCCCGTCCGCACGCGACGACACCCAGCCCTGCAGCACCGCACGCCGCCCACGCAGCGCTTCGCGCACCGGGTTGCGCCCGTAGACGATCACCCCAGCGGCACGAGATGCGGGCCCTCCGGCGTGTCCCGCACCTGCCAGCCACGCGCGGCCAGCTCGTCGCGCAGGCGATCGGCCCGCTCGAAGTCCCGGGCTTCTCGGGCCTCCTCGCGCTCGGCCATCATGCCCTTGGCCTCGGCATCGGCTGACTCCTCGGCTTCGAACAGAGACTCGAGGCCCAGGGCCCAGAGCAGCTCGCGAAGCGCCCCCGCCCCCACCTTCTCGCCGCGGTCGAGGCGCCGATTGGCCTCGCGGACCCACTCGAACAGCACGCCACGGGCCGCCGGGGTGTTGAAGTCGTCGGCGAGGTGGTCCCAGAAGCGCTCGGCGTGCTCGTCGAAGCCCTCGGGCTCCGCCGCCTCGGGGTCGAGGCGGCGGACCAGCTCGCGCAGCGTGGCCACCGCGCCCCGGGCGTCGTCCAGCTCGTCAGAGGAGAAGGCCAGCGGCTGGTGGTAGTGGCCCCCGGCGAAGTACATGACCAACGTCTGCGCCCCGTACTGGTCCAGCGCCTCATGCAGCTGGGCGATGTTGCCCACCGACTTCGCCATCTTCTCGCCCTCGAAGCGCACCATGCCGTTGTGCATCCAGATGCGGGCCAGAGGCCGGTCGTGCGCGGCCTCGGTCTGGGCGATCTCGTTCTCATGGTGGGGGAAGACGAGGTCTGAGCCGCCGCCGTGAATCTCGAAGTCCGTTCCCAGCAGCGCCTCGGCCATGGCCGAGCACTCGATGTGCCAACCCGGGCGCCCCTTTCCCCAGGGCGAGCCCCAGGCGGTGTCCTCACCCTCCTTGTGAGCCTTCCACAGCGCGAAGTCATGGGCGTTCTCCTTGAGCTCGGCCTCGTCGTCGTCCTCTCCCTGCTGCATCTCCTCAAGCGGCCGGTTGGACAGCTTGCCGTAGGCCGGGAAGCTGGGCACGCGGAAGTAGACGTCGCCGCCGGCCGGATAGGCGTGGCCTCGTTCGACGAGGTCGGAGATCAGCCCCACGATGCCCTCGATGGCCTCGGACGCCAGCGGCTCGTGGTCGGGACGCCCGAGGCCCAGGGCGTCGGTGTCTCGCACGTAGGCCGCCGTCATCTCGCGGGCCAGCTGCTCACTGGGCACGCCGGCCTCCCGCGCAGCGTCGTAGATCTTGTCGTTGACGTCGGTGACGTTGACCACCAGCGTGGGCTCGTAGCCCTCGCGCTCGAGGAACCGGCGCAGCAGCGCGAAGACCACGAAGGGCCTCGCGTTCCCCACGTGCACGCGCCCGTAGACAGTGGGGCCGCAGGCGTAGATGCCCACCTTCGGCGGCTC
>JACCZR010000035.1 GCA_013695855.1 Thermoleophilaceae bacterium | reverse complement strand
GGGCGACGTGGTCTTCTCGGACCGCCTCAACCACGCGAGCATCATCGACGGCTGCCGGCTGTCGGGAGCCGAGCGCTTCGTCTACGACCACCGCGACGTCGACCAGCTCGCCTGGGGCCTGCGACAGGCCGGCGAGCGCGGGAAGGTGATCGTGACCGACGGTGTCTTCTCGATGGACGGGGACGTTGCGCCGCTGGCGGAGATCGCCGAGCTGGCGCAGCGCTTCGGAGCCCTGCTGGTGGTCGACGAGGCCCATGGCACGGGCACGATCGGCCCCGGCGGCCGCGGCGCCGCGGCAGCCGCCGGCGTCGAGGACGCGGTCGACGTGACCATCGGCACGCTGGGCAAGGCCCTCGGCTCCTACGGCGCCTTCGTGTGCTGCGAGAAGCGCATGGCGCAGTACCTCGTCAACACGGCCCGCCCGCTCATCTTCTCCACCGCTCTGCCGCCCCCTGCGGTAGGCGCCGCCATGGCCGGGCTCGAGCTGCTGCGCGAGCAGCCGCGACGCGTGGAGAAGCTTCAGCGAAACGCCAGTGTCCTGCGTGAGGCGCTTTGCGCGGAGGGGATCGTCGCCCCGGGCGAGGGCACGCCGATCGTGCCGCTCGTGGTGGGAAGCCCCGAGGCCGCCGTGAGCGCCGCCGAAGCCGCGCTCGCCGAGGGCGTGTTCGCTCAGGCGATCCGGCCGCCCACCGTGCCCGACGGCACGTCGCGCCTGCGCCTCGCGGTCATGGCCTCCCACACGAAGTCCGAGCTGCGCGAGGCGGCCCGGACCCTCGCCATCGCGGTGCCCCGCGCCCCTGTCGCACCGCGGGCCGCTCGGGCCGGCATCTTCGACCACCTGTCCGACGCCGCTTAGCCGCCCCGCTTGCGCGGGCTGTTCGTAACGGGCACCGACACCGGGGTCGGCAAGACGGTGCTGGCCGCCGCACTGTGCGCGGCTCTGGTGGCACGCGGCGAGCGCGTTGCCGCATTCAAGCCGGCGGTCACCGGCCTCGACGAGAAGCCCGGCGACTGGCCGCCCGATCACGAGCTCTTGGCCTCGGTGACCGGGCGGGCGCCCTCCGAGGTCTCGCCGAACCTCTTCGGCCCGGCGGCCTCACCCCACTTGGCGGCCGAGCTGGCCGGCGGCGAGCTGGTTCCCGCCGAGCTGGACTCGGCAGCCCGCGCGGCGGCCGACCGGGCAGACGTCCTGGTGGTCGAGGGCGTCGGGGGCCTGCTCGTGCCCCTGGCCCCCGGCTACTCGGTGCGCGACCTCTGCTCCGAGCTCGGGCTCCCGCTGCTGGTGGCGGCGAGACCCGGCCTGGGGACCATCAATCACACGCTCCTCACCGTCGAGGCGGCGCGTACGGCCGGGCTCGAGGTGGCGGCGGTGGTGCTCACGCCCTGGCCCGCGCAGCCGAGCCGGGTCGAGCAGTCGAACAGGGTCACGATCGAACAAGCCACCGGCCTGCCCGTGCACCCGCTGCCCACCACCACGCGCGAGGGACTCGCCGAGGCGGGCACGAGGCTGCCACTGAGCCAGTGGCTCGACTCGACCCGTCAGACTCCAACCCCATGAGCGCGCAGCCCGACGAACGCAAGCCGACGGCCGAGCCGGCCGGCGCGGCCGGCGACAGGCCCACCGACCGCACCCCGCCCGGCTACGCCTCCCGCGAGGACGTGCCGGAGATGCTGAAGAAGCTCCAGGCGCGCAAGGAGAAGCACAAGGACCGCAGCAAGGTCTACCGCGTCGGGAACGTGATCGTGGGCGTGGTGCTCGTGGTCGCAGGGATCTTCCTGAGCGGGCCCGGGATCCCCGGCCCCGGCTTCCTGGTGATCCTGCTCGGGCTCGGGCTGCTCGCCCTGGAGTTCGAGCGTGCCGAGCGCCTGCTCGAGCGGGTGATCGTCTGGGCCGACAAGGCAAAGGACCGCGCCCAGCGCGCCACCGTCAAGGAGAAGGTGGCGGCCGGCGTGCTGGTGGCCCTGCTGATCGGGGCTTTCGTAGCCGCCGCGATCCTCTACGACATTCCGCTGCTGCCGGTGTGACCCGGCTCGCTCGCGCAACGGCCCACCCCTCTCAGAACCACTAGGGCGGATCGGACAGCGAGTTGCAGCCCGGGCAAGGGCGTGCACCGGGTGCACGTGAGTGCATGAATCGCCCTAGCGGGCCTCGGAGGGCGTGGGTGCCCCGTCGGCCAAATCGGACCCAGGCGGCCCCTAAGAGGGCTTGGCGGAACTCGCCCTAGGAGGCCGCCGCTTCCCCGGCCTTCTTCTGGCGCTCGGCCTCCCGCAGCTCCACGCGGCGGATCTTGCCGGTGAGCGTCTTCGGCAGATCGTCCACGAACTCGATCTCGCGGGGGTACGCGTAGGCGGACAGGTGGCCGCGCACGAAGCGCTTGATCTCCTCGGCGGTCTCATCGCTGGCCTCGGCGCCCGCGGCGACCACGATGAAGGCCTTGACCAGGTCGCCGCGCTTGGGGTCGGGTGAGGCCACCGCTGCGGCCTCCTTGACCGCCGGGTGCTCCAAGCAGGCCGACTCCACCTCGAAGGGGCCGATGCGATAGCCGGCCGAGATGATCACGTCGTCGGCGCGGCCGGCGTACCAGACGTAGCCGTCCTCGTCGAGCTGGGCGGCGTCCTTTGTGTGGAACCACTCACCGCCGAACTCCTCCTCGGTGTCCTCGGGGCGGTTCCAGTAGCCGATCGGGTAGTGGGGGTTGCTTCGGGCTCGCAGGCAGATCTCGCCGCGCTCGCCGGCGGGCACCTCGTTCTCGTCCTCATCGAGGATCGAGACCTCCCAGCCCGGCATCGGGCGGCCCATCGAGCCCTCGCGCACCTCTAGGCCCGGGAAGTTGCCGCACAGCGGGTAGCTCTCGGTGAGCCCGTAGTAGTCGAGCACCGTGATGCCGTACTGGTCGCGGAACCAGCGGATGACTTCGGGGTTCAGGGGCTCGCCCGCCGAGCAGACGATCCGCAGCTCGGGCAGCGGGTGCATGGTGCCGGCGTCCTGCACGCCGGTCATCGCGCGCAGCGCGGTCGGCGTGGTGAACATGTTCTGCACGCCGTGCTTGGCGAGGAAGCGCAGCTGCTCCTCGGGGTCGAAGCCGCCCTCGCGGGCGTACACGAGCGCCACCGCGCCGTAGCGCCAGGGCCCGAGCAGGGGACAGATCCCCGCGGCCCAAGCCCACTCGCCCATGCCGTGAAAGAGCTCGCCGTCGCGCACGTCGTGGCAGAACTCGAACTCCTCGTGGCCGAGCAGGTAGCGGTGCGCGTGCAGGATGCCCTTGGCCTTGCCCGTGGTGCCCGAGGAGTAGTAGAGCTGGGCGGGGTCCTCCGACGAGGTGTCGGCCATCTCGTAGTCGGTGGAGGCCTCATCCATCTTCTCCTCGAAGCCGTCGCCCATCACGAGCACCTTCTCGACGATGCCCTGGGGAATTCGCTCGACGTTGTTGGAGTCGGTCACCAGGACGTTGGCCCCGGAGTCGCGCAGGCGGTGCTCAATGCCGTCGTCGCCGTAGAGCACGGACATCGAGAGCAGGATCGCTCCGCGCTTGAAGGTGCCGATGAACACGGCGGCGGTCTCGGGCAGCGAGGGCAGCAGCGTCGCGACGCGGTCCCCGCGCTCCACGCCCTCGGCCTCCAGCACGTTGGCGAAGCGGTTCGAGAGGTCCTGCAGCTCGCCGAAGGTGACCCGGCGCTCGTTGCCCTGCCAGTCCTCCCAGACCATCGCGAGGCGGTCGCGATCGTGCTTGTCGCACACGTCCTGCGCGATGTTGTAGCGCTCGGGCACGTCCCAGGAGTGGCTTTCCACCATCTCCTCGTAGGACCCGAGCTCGTACTTGCGGAAGCTCACTGGCCTCCGGAAGCGTAATCCACGATCGACTTGTCGATCAACCACTCCACTGGCGCCTCGTCGTCGGTGTACACGCGACCGCCGCGCAGAGGCGGCGCCAAGCGGTTGGCCGCGTTCGACGCGGTGCGGCGAAGGCCCGCCGGCAGGGTCGGCAGCGCCGCGCGGATGCGGCTCGGCGACAGGGGGCGCCGTGACGCCACGATCAGCGTGTTCGTGGGCTCGATCGGATCGCGCAGCACGTGGGTGAACACGTCGCCCATGGTGGCCGTGAGCACCTCCTCCAGCTCGTCCTGTCCCTCGGGGTGCCCGGCGTTGACCACCAGCACGCCGTCGGGCGTGAGGCGGTCGCGGACGGTCTCGAAGAACTCGCGCGTGGTCAGGTAGAAGGGGATGTAGGGCTGGCGATAGGCGTCGACCGAGATCACGTCGTAGGGCGCGTTCGCACGCCTCAGGAAGGGTCGGGCGTCCTCGTGGAAGAGGCGCAGCTGAGGATTGTCCATGCCGAAGTAGCGACGTCCGATCTCCGACAGCTCGGGATCGATCTCCACGCCGTCAACGCGCGTGCCGGGAAAGAACTGCTCGTAGGCGCGTGAGGTCGTCCCCGCCGCGTTCCCGAGGATCGCCACACGACGCGGCGCGGAATCACGTGCGGCGAAGGGCAGCACGAGGTGCCCGTCCCACACGTCGTCGGTGAGCACCGAGTCCGGGTGGTAGATCGAATGCTGCGCCTGTCCCTCGTTGAGCTCGAGGTAGCGCGAGCCGTCCGAGGTCTCGACCACGCGGGCGTACTGGTACTCGGTGTCGGTCTCGTAGACCACCCGGCCGCGGTTGGTCTCGGCCTTCAGGGTCCCCACAGGCAGGACGATGAGGACGGCGATCGCGGCCGGGGCCAGGGCGTAGCGCCGCGCGGGGCGGAGGCCGAGCACCGCCATCACGGCGATGGCCAGAGCGAAGACGAGAAACGTGCGCCGCGTGCCGATCAGCGGGATGAGCAGCAGCGCGGAGAGAAGCGTCCCGACCAGCGACCCCGCCGTCGACAGCGCGTACAGGCGGCCGGCCACTGTGCCCGCCTCCTCCACGCTTGAAACCGCGAGGCGGATCGCGTAGGGCGAGACCGCACCGAGCAGGAGCACCGGCACGGCCACCAGCACCAGAACGGCCACCAGGGAGCCGAAGAAGGCGCCGGCGGAGATCGAGTCCAGCGCGTCCACCGCGAGGCCGAGCAGAGGGTCGGCCGCGAAGGGCACCAGCGCCAGCAAAGCCGCCGCAGCCAGTGCCAGCAGGCAGAGGCCGCGCATGTGGGGATGGCGGTCGGCCAGTCGACCGCCCAGCCAGTAGCCCACCGACAGGGCCACCAACACCACGCCGATGGTGTTCGCCCACACCACGGTGGATGCGCCGAAGTAGGGACTGAGCAGGCGCACGGCCGCGATCTCGGCGCCGAGCGACCCCGTCCCCACCACGAAGACGAGCAGAGAAAGGGGCGGCATTCCAGCCGGGACACTAGCTACGGTCGCGCGCGTGGAATCCGGGCACGCAGCGCTCGTACGAGACGACCGTGAGTGCCTGTGGCACCCCTTCACCCAGCAGCTGGGCTGGGAGGCAGAGCAGCCCCTGATCGTGGAGCGCGCGCAGGGCTCGGAGCTGGTCGACACCGAGGGACGGCGCTACCTCGATGGCGTCTCCTCGCTGTGGTGCAACGTTCACGGCCACCGCCATCCGCGCATCGACTCAGCGGTGCGCGACCAGCTCGAGCGCGTGGCGCACTCGACCATGCTCGGCCTCAGTCACCCCCCGGCGATCAAGCTGGCGCGAAAGCTGGTGGACCTGTCACCGCCGGGGCTTACACGGGTCTTCTACTCCGACAACGGCTCAACGGCCACGGAGATCGCGTTGAAGATGGCCTTCCAGTGGTGGCGCCAGCGTGGCGACGAGCGCCGCACGAAGTTCATCTCCCTGCGCGACGCCTATCACGGCGACACCGTCGGCTCGGTTTCGGTGGGCGGCATCGAGCTGTTCCACTCGCTCTACCGGCCGCTGCTGTTCGACACGCTGCAGGCCGAGCCCGGCGACGCCGCCGACATGGAGCGCCTGCTGGCCGAGCACGGCGACGAGGTGGCGGCGGTCATCGTCGAGCCGCTCGTGCAGGGCGCGGCGGGGATGCTGGTCCACCCGCCCGGCTACCTGCGCATGGTGCGTGAGCTCTGCGACCGCCACGGCGTGCTGTTGATCTGCGACGAGGTGGCGGTGGGATTCGGGCGCACGGGGAAGATGTTCGCCTGCGAGCACGAGGATGTCTCGCCCGACTTCCTGTGCCTGGCGAAGGGCATGACCGGCGGCTACCTGCCGCTGGCCGCCACGCTGGCCACCGAGGAGATCTACGAGGGCTTCCTCGGTCGCCACGAAGAGCTGCGCACCTTCTTCCACGGCCACACCTACACCGGCAACCCGCTGGCCTGCGCGGCGGCGCTGGCCTGCCTCGAGGTCTTCGCTGAGGAGCGCACGCTCGAGCGCCTCGGCCCGAAGATCGGCCTGCTCTCCCGGCTGCTCGAGTCGGTGGCCGAGCTCCCGGCGGTCACCGAGGTCCGCCAGGTGGGGCTCATGGTCGGCATCGAGCTCGGAGGCTTCGCGTTGGAGGAGCGCATCGGGCACCAGGTCACGCTTGATGCCAGGCGCCGTGGCGCAATCGTGCGCCCGCTCGGCGACGTGGTGATCTTGATGCCCCCGCTGTCGATGTCCGAGCAGGACCTGCGCCGCCTGGTGGCCACCACCGCCGAGGCGATCGCCGCGGCCACGGGCGCCACCGCGCTGCCCGCTGCGGCTTGACCGTACGCCCGCTCGCCGGCCGGCGGCAGCGTAGGTTGCGGCCATGACACAGAACGTCTATGGCGAGGTACGTGACGGCCGGTCCGAAATCCCCGGCCATGCGGCCGTCGGATCCGTCGCTGGCACCGACGCGGTGGACACGCTGTACGAGCGCGTGCAGAAAGCAGGCGCCGAGCTGGAGTACGAGCTGAGGGATACGGACTACGGCTCACACGAGTTCGCCGCCCGTGACGCCGAGGGCAACGTCTGGAGCGTGGGCACCTACCGCCCGAAGGTGTAACCCTCGGCGGCCTCGCGTAACACGCGCCGTGCGAGAATGGGCGACGTGAACGAGTCTGAGTGGATGCGCCGGATCGACGCCCGCCTCGCTGAGGGCAACGAGATCATGCGTGAGACCCGAGAGGCTCTCGACCTGAACCGCACCGCGCTCGAAGAGAACCGGCTGTTCATGCACGAGTTGCTGCTGCGCTTCGACAAGGCCATGGAGCGCAGCGATAGGCGCTGGCAGGCGACGCTCGCGAAGCATGAGCGTCGCTGGAACGAGACGCTCAACCGTTACTTCGGGCCAAACGGCAGCGGTCCGGGCTCAGACCCGGGACCGGAGCCCGCCTAGCCTGAATCCAGGCTCAGCCGTCGTACTTCTCGAAGTCCTTCTTGCGGGCCCCGCATACCGGGCAGAACCAGTCGTCCGGGATGTCGTCGAAGGCGGTGCCCGCCGGGATGCCACCGTCGGGGTCGCCCTCCTCGGGGTCATAGATGAACCCACAGGAGCTGCAGATCCACTGCTGCTGCGTCGCTGTCTCCGCCATCGCTCGGGAAGGGTACAGCCTCCTCGCTAGCTTTCTGGCCGGATGCGCGCCGACCGCCCAGGGCCCGGTGAGGAGCTCAGCGCCGGTGAGGTTGTCGACGCGCGCGAAGCGGCTTCGCTGATCCTCCTGCGCGACGCTCCCGGCGGCCCCGAGGTGCTGCTCGTCCAGCGTAACCCCGAGCAGCGCTTCATGGGCGGCGCCTGGGTCTTCCCGGGCGGCTCGCTCAGCGAAGGCGACTCCGATGAGCTGGCCACGGCGCGCCGCGAGCTGGGCGAGGAGGCAGGCATCGAGCTGCCCGACGACAGCGAGCTGCTGCGCTGGTCGCGCTGGATCACCCCCGCCCAGGTGAAGGTGCGGTTCGACACCCACTTCTTCGTGGCGAGCGCGGCCGAGGGAGCCGAGCCCGAGGTGGACGGTGCCGAGTGCGTGGACTTCCGCTGGCTGCGCCCCCAGGACGCACTCGATGCGGGCGCCCGTGAGGAGCTCACGCTGGTCTTCCCGACGATCAAGCACCTCGAGCAGCTGGCCGAGCACGGCTCGGTGGAGGATGCGCTACAGGCGGCGCGCGAGCGCAAGGTGCTTCCCGTCGAGCCGCGCGTGGTGCTCGAGGGAGGCGTGGCCCAGGTGCTCATGCCCGGCGAACAGGGCTACGACGAGGCGGGCGCGGGATGACGCTCTCGGTCCAGGTGGGTCTCGTGATGGCCCTCCTTACGGCCTTTACCTCGATTCTCGGCTTCCTCTACAAGCATCGCGGCGCCGTCGACTCCCCACCCGTCGAGGCGCGCCGGCCGATCAGCAGCTCGATCGCGCTGTTTCGCTCACCCTGGTACACGCTCGGCATCCTCGTGGCCATGGGCTCGTGGGGATTCCACGTGGCCGCGCTGTCGCTGGCCCCGATCTCGCTCGTGCAGTCGGTGATCGCCGGCGGCCTGGTGCTGCTCACCGTGGTGGCCGACCGGCTGTTCGGCTTCACGGTCACCCGCCGCGAGTGGATCGGCGTGGCGCTGACCGCGGCGGGCCTCGCCTTCCTGGCGGCCACGCTCGACGGCACGGCCGACTCCGCGCACAGCGACTACGAGCCCGCCGCGCTGGCGCTCTACGCGGGGCTGGCCGGCGC
>JACCZR010000020.1 GCA_013695855.1 Thermoleophilaceae bacterium | reverse complement strand
GGCTTGGGCGCCAGCGCCAGCAGCGCGGCGCCCACGGCCAGGCCCGGTAGCGCGGCCGCCAGCAGCGGGCGAAGCGCGTCCCATCGCACCCGCCCGCCCTCTGCGGCCCGATGGGCATCGCGCAGCACGAGCAGGTTCAGCACGAGCCCGAGCACCAGCAGCGCGAACACTGCCTCGAAGGGCTCGACCGCGGCGAACAGGGCCGGGCTGAGCACCAGCGCGAAGCCGAAGCCCGTAGCCGACTGGACAGAGGCGCCGGTGAAGGCCGCGGCTGCGGCGAGGATCATCAGCCGACGGTGACGAGCGCCTTGGGAAAGCCGCTCAGGTTGCGAAGGCCGTCCTCGCCCACTATCACCAGGTCCTCGATCCGCACGCCTACCTCGCCCGGCACGTACACGCCCGGCTCGATCGTCACGGCGTTGCCCGCGCGCAGCTCGCCCTCGGCGGTCTTGGTCAGCCGCGGGCCCTCGTGGACCTCGAGGCCCACGCCGTGCCCCAGGCCGTGGCCGAAGCGCTCGCCGTGGCCCGCTCCTTCGATCAGCGAACGGGCGGCGGCATCCACGTCGCGGCAGGGGATGCCCACCCGGGCGGCCTCGAGCGCGGCCGCCTGCGCTCGGCGCACGAGCTCGTAGACCTCGAGCGCCTCAGAGCTCGGCTCGCCCGTGGCCACGGTGCGCGTGCAGTCCGAGCACATGCTGTCCACGACGCAGCCCAGGTCGAGCACCACGAGCGTGTCGCGCGGAATCTCCACATCGCGCGGCTCGGCGTGCGGGAGTGCGCCGTTGGCACCGGCCGCGACGATGGAGGGAAAGGAGGGGTCTCGAGCGCCGCGCAACCGCATCTCGCGCTCGAGGTCCACGGCCACCTCGCGCTCGGTCCGCCCCACCAGACCCCGCTCGACGAGGTACTCGTAGATCGAGTCGCCGAGCTTGGCCGCCTCGGCCATGGCCGTCACCTCGGCCTCGTCCTTGACCTCGCGCAGGCGCTCGACCAGCCCCCCCGCGGGCACGAGCTCGACGCCCTCGGACAGGGCGTCGGCCAGCCGGCGGTGGGCGCGCACGCTCAGGTGCTCGTCGTCGAACCCCGCTCGGCCGCTGAGGCGCGGCGCGAGGTCCTTGAGCAGCTCGCGTCCCGCCGGCAGGCGCTCGAACTCGCGCACCTCGGCCGCGGCGCGCTCGACATAGCGGAAGTCTGTGAGAAACAGGCGCTCGTCTGCACTCACCACCGCCGCGCCGTTCGTGCCTGTGAAGCCGGTGAGGTAGCGGACGTTCGTGAGGTCGGAGACCAGCAGGCAGTCCAGCTCGCGCTCGCTCAGGAGCTCGGCCAGGCGGTCTGCCCGGGTGCTCACAGCGCGGCCCGCAGCATCTCGATCGCGTCGCGATAGCCGTCCATGCCCCTGCCCTGCACGTGGCCCACGCAAAGGTCGCGGATAACCGAGTGGCGCCGCCACTCCTCGCGGCTCTCGATGTCGGAGATGTGGACCTCCACCGCGGGCAGCGCGGCCACTTCCAGGGCGTCGCGGATCGCGTAGGAGTAGTGCGTCCAGGCGCCGGGGTTGAGCACCACCGCGTCGCTGCGCTCGGCGGTCCGGTGCAGCTCCTCGCAGAACTCGCCCTCGTGGTTGGTCTGGAAGAACGAGGCACTGAAGCCGAACTCCTCGGCGAAGCGCCGAACTTTTCCCTCGAGCTCGGTGAGAGTGAGCGTCCCGTAGATGGCCGGGTCTCGACGTCCGAGGGTGTCGAGGTTGACGCCGTGCATCACCGCCACGCGGTGGTTCATGGTCCGAGCACCTCCGTGACGGCAGCGCGCAGCGCGGCGGCCTCCACCTCGTGTCCGGGCGTGACCTCGCCCGGCGCCTCGATCAGCACGAAGGGCACCGTACCCCCCGAGCGCTTCTTGTCGCGCTCCACGAGGGCGAGGACCGCGTCGACGTCCACCCCGTCGGTCTGCGTGGGAAGGCCGCGCGCCTCGAGGAGCCCGGCGACCTCGTCGCGCAGGGCGCCGCGGCCCGACAGCCGCAGCGCGCACAGCAGCCCGAGTCCCACCGCCTCGCCGTGGCGCAGCAGCGAGTACCCGGTCGCCGCCTCCAGGGCGTGGCCCACCGTGTGGCCCAGGTTGAGCACTTGGCGGCGTCCGGCGTCACGCTCGTCCTCGGCCACTACCGCCAACTTGGTGCGCAGACAGCTCAGGACCGTCTTGTCGTCGGGGTCCTCACCCGAGCGAACCCGCCCCCAGACAGCCCCGCCGGCGATAAGCGCCGTCTTGACCACCTCCGCGTAGCCGGCGGCCAGCTCCACGCGAGGCAGGGTCTCCAGGGCGCTGGGATCGCAGATCACGGCGCTCGGCTGGTGGTAGGCGCCTGCGTAGTTCTTGCCCTCGGGAACGTCCACCCCAGTCTTGCCGCCGTAGGCGGAGTCGACCTGGGCCACCAGCGAGGTGGGCACCTGCACGTGGCGAACGCCGCGCTGGTAGACCGCGGCGCAGAAGCCCGCCAGGTCACCCACGACGCCGCCCCCCACGCCCACCACGAGGTCGCCGCCCTCGGCCTCGGCGCGGGCCAGCTCGCGGATCACGTGCTCGGCGGTGGCAAGCGTCTTGTGCTCCTCGCCGGCGGGCACCGTCACGCGGTGATCGGCGGGCACGCCGTGCAGCTCGCCCACGTTCTCGTCGGTCACCGCGAAGCGCCGGCCGTCGGTGGGCCAGAAGAAGGTCGCCTTGAGCAGGCCCCGCCCGAAGAAGACGGGGTACTGGCCCGACTCCGCGGCGGCCCAGACCAGGCGCGTGCCACGCGGGGCGCGCGCGAGCGCCTGCATGGCGGCCACGGCATGGCGCACGGCGGTGCGCCCGGCGGGCGGAAGCGTGACCTGCGCCGCGGCTTCGTAGACCGCCAGGCGATCCTCGTGCAGCTGTTCGAAGCGCCCACGGTCGCGCGCCAGTGGCCGGCCCTTGCCCGAGGCGCGATGCCACGCCGTCTCGGGGTCCACCTCGAGGTGGACGACGGTGTGGCGCCCAAGCGCCTCGCGCACACGCTCCGAGCACAGCGAGCCGCCGCCGAGGGACACCACGCGCGCGTCCTCGCGCGCGAGCAGGCGGAGGATCACCTCCTCCTCACGCAGCCGGAAGAGCGCCTCGCCCTCGCGGTCGAAGTAGAGCTCCAGCGGCTCCCCGAGCTCGCGTTCGAGCTCGCGATCGGAGTCCAGGGCGGCCTCCCCCAGCTCAGCGGCCACCGTGCGCGCGGCGCTGGTCTTGCCCGCGCCCATGAAGCCTACGAAGACCAGTGCGCCGCCGTCCGCCGGGGGCGCTGGGCTCGCGGGTTCCCCGGTCAGCGCCTCCATTGCGCTAGCCTGCCCTCGGGGCGCGACACAGGGGTCCGAGGACGCACGCTCATGACCGACCGAGACCCTACTTACGGGGAAGGGAACCGAGGCGGCGGGTGCGCGAAGCCATGCGGGGGCCGCCGAGCGCTCAAGGCGTGGCCCCAGACACCGATACGCATCGTAGGGCCCGTTTTCCCGGCGCCTCTCGCCCCGCTAGCCTCACCCATTTCGCCGAGCCCCCGTGAAGAGAACCCTTCAAGCCCTCCTGTCGCTGACCCTTGTCGCCCTGGCGCTGGCGACGGTGCTCACCGTGCCCGCCTCGGCGGATCCCCACCGGGTGACGGTCCAGCTGCCAGACGGCAGCCTGCAGCAGGTCGTGCTCGACGTACCACCGGGCGCCACGCTCCAGAGCGTGAGCAGCCTCGTGTCGGGCGTGCCGGTCAGGATCGAGCCCCTCGCGGCGCCCGCCCCTCCGCCGAAGCCCGCCCCTGCGCCGAATCCCAGCCCTCCGCCCGCCCCCGAAGCGCCCCAGACCGCTGGCGGCGAGGCCCAGCCCAAGCAGGGCGCCCCGGGCCGCGAGCCCCGCAAGCCAAGGAAGGTAAAGCGCCGCTCGAAGGCTAAGCCTCGACATCGAGTTGAGCCTAAGGGTAAGCGCAGGAGAGCTCGGCGGCGCACGACCCAGCCCCGGCCCGCTGCCCCCTCGCCCGCCGCTGGGCCGGGCTTCACGGACGCGCTTCCCGGCCCCTCGCGCTCGACGGGGGTCCCCGACTTCGTGATCAGGAAGTTCCGGGTGCCGATCTTCCTGCTGCCGATCTACCAGGCCGCCGGCATCCAGTACGGGATCCGCTGGGAGGTCCTCGCGGCCATCAACGAGATCGAGACCGACTACGGGCGAAACCTCAATGTGTCGAGCGCCGGCGCGCAGGGCTGGATGCAGTTCATGCCCGCCACCTGGCGGATGTACGGCACCGACGCCAACAAGGACGGAAAGAAGGACCCCTACAACCCCGTCGACGCCATCTTCGCCGCCGCTCGCTACCTGAAGGCTGCCGGTGGCAGCCGGGACATCCGGCGCGCGATCTTCGCCTACAACCACGCCGGCTGGTACGTCGACTCGGTGACTCTGCGCGCACGCCTGATATCGGGCGTGCCCGAGGACTTGGTGGGCTCACTCACCGGACTGACCGAGGGCCGCTTCCCGATCGCCGCCCGGGCCCGCTACTCCGACGCCCCGACGCCCCGGCACACCGAGCGCCGCGGCATCGAGATCTTCGCCAGGAATCGATCGCCGGTCGTCGCCACCGCCGACGGCGTCGTCCGGAAGATTGGCCGCTCGCGTCGCCTGGGCCGCTACGTGATCGTCCAGGACGTGTACGGCAACAGCTTCACCTACGGCCGGCTGGGCTCGGTCGCCCGCCTGTACCCGGTGCCCAAGGAGGACGCGGGGGATCCCAGGCTGTCCGTGCGCGCGATGAGCGCCGGGCGCGATCCCCGGCCGCTCGCCCCCGCCTCGGCCGGACGTCAGCGCTCGGTTCGCCGCCAGGCGAGGGGCCGGTCGGGGCGGCCCCGCAGGAATGGGCACGTCAAGCGGCGACTGTTCGCCAATCCCGGCGTGCCGGGCGCCCGGGAGAACGGGGGCCTCGACCAGATGCTCGAGATGGGCATTCCCACCGGATCGAGGACTCACGGCGACTACCTGCCCCCGATAGGCGCCGACACGAAGGGAATGCGCCTTCGCCGGCTGAGAAGAGGCGCGAAGGTCATCGCCGGCACGGTCCTCGGGCGCGTCGGGGGCCGTGGGCGCTCTTCCCACGGCAGGGCGGCGAAGCTGCGCTTCGAGATCCGTCCCGCCGGGCGGGGCGCGCCGCGCATCGATCCCAAGCCGATCCTCGACGGCTGGAAGCTGCTCGAGGCCACGGCGATACACCGCGCCAGCGGGCGCAACGTGCTCAAGGGCGGCGGCTTCACGATCGGCCAGATTTTGATGATGCCCAAACGCCAGCTGCAGCGGCGGGTGCTGGCCGATCCGCGGATCGAGATCTACCCGTGCGGGCGCGCCGACGTCCGCACCGGCCAGATCGACCGCCGGGCCCTTGCCACGCTTGCCTATCTCGCCGAGTCCGGGCTGCGTCCCAGCGTCTCGAGCCTGAAGTGCGGCCACGGCCTCTACACCGCCTCGGGCAACGTCTCCCACCATTCCTCGGGCAACGCCCTCGACATCTCGAAGGTCAACGGCATTCCGATCCTCGGCCACCAGGAACGCGGAGGAATCACCGATCAAACGGTTCGACGCCTCATGGGGCTGCAGGGCGGCATGAGGCCCAGCCAGATCATCTCCCTGCTCGACCTGGGCGCGAACACCGTGGCGATGGGAGACCACGCCGACCACATCCACCTCGGCTTCCGACCCCGCTTCGGGGACCAGAGGCTGAGCCGCCAGACCCTGGCGCTGCTCAAGCCCGACCAGTGGGACCGGCTGCTAAAGCGCCTGCGCAGGATCGAGAACCCGGTGGTCCCGACCAGGCCTTCGCGCGCTGCGCTGCCCGCGCACCCGCGCAAGCTGCGCCCGGTCCGCGAGCTCAGCCGCCGCTAGTACATCCATCCTCAAGTACTGCGGTTTCGGCAGCGTCTAGACGCGTCTGGCGGCTTCCGCCGGGATCGCCGATGCCCAGGCATCGACTCACCCACCGGACTGCCAGCCACGCCCAGCCCCTCGCCGATTCCCGCCAGTACTTTCGGACGGCTGTGCTAGTCGACGGTGGCGCCGAAGTGGTCCGCCGGAGGGCGGCGTGCCGGCGCCGCGCGGATCAGCGCCTCCACTCGATGCGCCCCTCGTAGGCGCGCAGGGCTGCCATAGCGTCGTCTACGTGGTCGCCGGCGAACTTGTCGCGGTAGGCCGAGCCCAGCACCAGGGCCACCATGGCCTCGGCGACCACGCCGGCCGCGGGCACCGTGCAGGAGTCGGTGCGCTCGCGCAGCGCCTGCGCGGGCTCGCGGGTGGCGAGGTCCACCGAGCGAAGGGGCTTGGTGAGCGTGGGAAGCGGCTTCATCGCTCCGCGCACGATCAGGGGATCGCCCGTGCTCATGCCCCCCTCCACCCCGCCGGCACGGTTGGTCTCACGGCTGAAGCCCTCCTCCTCGGAGAAGAAGATCTCGTCGTGGGCCTTTGAGCCCACGCGACCGGCCAGCTCGAAGCCGTCGCCGATGCCCACGCCCTTCATCGCCTGGATGGACATGATCGCCTGCGCCAGCTTCCCGTCCAGGCGCTCCTCCCACGAGAGGTAGGAGCCAAGGCCCGGCACCAGGCCGAAGACGTGCACCTCGTAGACCCCGCCCAGAGACTCGTTGGCCTTCCGAGCACGGTTGATCTCCTCGACCATGTCCGCGCTGGCCGCCTCGTCCAGGCAGCGCACCGGCGAGGCGTCGACCGCCAAGAAGTCCTCCGCGCTCAAGTCCTCACGATCCGGGGCACGGACGGAGCCGATCTGCGCCACGTGGCTGAGGACCTCGACGCCGAAGTCCCGCAGCAGGGCCTTGGCCAGCCCCCCGGCGGCGACCCTCGCAGCGGTCTCACGCGCGCTCGCGCGCTCGAGCACGTTGCGAACGTCGGTGAAGCCGAACTTCTGCACCCCCGCCAGGTCGGCGTGGCCGGGACGGGGCAGGTGCACCTCGTCGACCTGCCCGTTCACGGGCCAGGGGTTCATCCGCTCCTCCCAGTTTGCGTAGTCGCGGTTGGCGATGCGCAGCGAGACAGGGCTGCCCAGCGTTCTTCCGTGGCGCACCCCCGAGGTCACCTCGGCACGGTCGCTCTCGATCTTCATCCGCCCGCCGCGGCCGTGTCCAAGCTGCCGGCGGGCGAGGTCACGATCGATGTCCTCGGGCGCCAGCTGGAGCCCTGCGGGAAGGCCCTCGACGACCGCGGTCAGGCCCGGTCCGTGCGACTCACCGGCCGTTGTGAAACGGAGCGCCATGGCGCTCCACACCCTACTTGCGGGTAGGGCTCAGCCGTCCGGGGTGGCGGGACGAGACCCGGGGTATCCCGCGGGCGTGTCGGGGCCGACCGGGGGCACCCCGTCGCTGTTGTAGTAGCCGAAGGGCAGGTAGCGGTGGCAGCGCTCTGAGTTGAACGGCTTGCACGGGTTGAAGGGGTTGACGTAGGCCCACGGGTTGCGGGCGTTCGGGTAGGTGTTGACCCCCCCGTCGTCGATGGCGTCCTGATACCAGTCATCGGGGCGGCGCACCTCGAACTGATTGCTCAGTCCGTCGTGGTCGGAGTCGTCGGCGCCATCCAAGGTGCCGTCGCCGTCGATGTCGTTCGCGGCGAGAGCGTCGCGATTGGGCAGGTCGGCGCTGTCCAGGAAGTTGATGCCGGGGTACTTCGACTCCTTGGGCTCGGTCTGGCCGTCGTGTCGGGCGGGCCACCAGCCCTCGGTCATCTGGCCGTGCGACTCGTCCCAGTTGTTCAGGCCGTCGTCGTCCCCGTCGCGCTCGTCGTCGGTCAGGCGCCCGTCGGCGTCTTGGTCGAGCACCCAGTTGCGAAGTGGGGCGCTGGTCGGGTCGGGCGCCAGCGGCGCTGGGTCGATCGACTTCTGCAGACCGTCGCTGTAGAGGAGGCCGGCGAGGGTGGTCGGGTGGCCCGAGCGCCGAACGCCGTCGGCGGAGAAGCGCTGCCAGAGCAGGTGCTCCTCGCGCAGGGTCAGGGCGTCGCCGTCGTAGTCGGTGCCGGCGTCCGCCGGGTCCAGCGCGTTGGGGTATGGGCGCTTGTCCGGATAGGGAAGCGGCGGGGTGCGCGGGGAATGGTTGAGATCGACGGCCGCCTGATACTCGTAGCCGTCCTCGACGCCGTCGCCGTCGGTGTCGGCGTCACAGGGGTCGGTCTTCAGCGAGCGCTCGAGGGAGTCGCTGAGAAGGTCGGCGTCGCTGCTGGCGTCAGAGCCGTTCGGGGTGCCGTCGCGATCGCAGTCGGGCTCAGACGGCGGCGCAACCGGCGCGGCCGGGGGGCCCGAACCGCTGTCGGACCCGCTGTCTGGACCGCCGCCGGCAACCGGCGCGGCGCTCGTGTCGAAGGGAGTCACAACCGGCGACAGGCGGCGCGGCGTGTGCTTGCTGAAGCGCGCGGTGGCCACCCGTAGCGTGAAGCGCAGCGGCTTGCGACGCCCGGCGGAGTCGCGGCTCATGAAGCGGTCGAGGCTCTTGGGCACCACGAGCACGAGCCGGCGCCGGCTGGAGCGACGCGGCTTGACGAAGGTTGCGCGCCCGCCCGGCGTGGAGAAAAGGATGGTGTTACCGCGGCGCTTGGCGCTGAAGTTTCGCCCGCGGATGCTCAGCGAGCTTCCCGCGCGCACCCGCATGGGCGATACGAAGGTGACCTTGGGGGCGGGCTTCGCCCGCTTGCCCGCCGAGGCCCCCGCCGGGAGCGCCCCCAGCAGCAGGCCGGGGACAAGCGCCAGCAGGAGCAGGGTGAAGCGGCGCATCACGTTCCTTCTATCGGCGGCCGTCGCCGGCCCTTGATCCCTCGGCGGCGTCACTGGCCACGGTCTGGACATCCACCAGCAGGCTGCTCACCAGCGCCCGGCCTCGGTCGCCGCTGCGGCTCTCGCTTGCGGCCGAAGCGCTCGGCCCGGCGGCTCCCCGCCGTGAAGCGGAGGCAGAAGCCGAAGCCGCGCGTACACGGCGGATGTGGTTGATGCGCAGCAGGTACTCGCGGCCGTCCTCGTCGATGAAGCTGTGCTCGGCGCCGGGTCCGATGGAGAGCACGCTGCAGGCCTTGTCAGCGCATTTGCCCTCGCCCCGCTGCTCGAGTGTGGAGTCGACCAGGAAGACGGCGTTTCCGCCCCGCGTGTCGACTCCGAGGAAGACGAGCAGCGGGTTGTCGGCCTCGGGCAGCATCTCCAGGCGCCGCAGGCTCCTGATCCTCCGTGTCCGGCCCTCGCGACCGAAGGTCACGTCGGCGACGAAGGTGTAGCTCGTGGTGCGCCGCCGGCCTGGTTTGCTTCGGCCGCCGCCACCATCGCGTCCGGGCGAGCCGGCGCCGGGCGAAGGGCCGCCGGCGCTGCCTCCGCCACTCGCTCCGCCACTGGCGCCGCTGCCTGCGCCACTGGCGCCGGGGCCCGGC
>JACCZR010000003.1 GCA_013695855.1 Thermoleophilaceae bacterium | reverse complement strand
AGAAGGCCCGGCGTTCGGACACGACCAGCTGCCTGGTCTCGATGCCGCCCTCGCTCAGCGAGACCATCTCGCCCGGCTGCACGTCGCGCAGCAGCTCGGCGCCGATGATGTCGAAGGCGCAGCTCTCGGAGGCGACGCAGTAGCGCTCTCCTGCGCCGCCGGCCGGGTCGGCCACGATCCGCCCCAGCGAGAGTGGACGCAGCCCCGCGGGGTCGCGAAAGGCGATCACGCGGTCGGCGGTCATGATCACCGTGGAGAAGGCGCCCTCCAGGCGCGGCACCACCTGGGCCAGGGCGTCCTCCACTCGCTCGGCCTCGTGAGTGGAGATCAGCGCGGCGATGATCTCCGAGTCGCTGGTGCCCCGGAACGTCACACCGCGGTCGACCAGCTCGGCGTTCAGCTCCACCGCGTTGATGAGGTTGCCGTTGTGGGCGAGGGCCACCTGGCGGCAGTCCGAGCGCCACACCGGCTGGGCGTTCTCCCAGGCGCCGGACCCCGTGGTCGAGTAGCGCACATGGCCCACGGCGATGTCCCCCTGCAGCGCGCGCAGCTTCTGCTCGTCGAACACCTGTGAGACCAGCCCCAGATCGCGCACGGTCATCACGTGGCCGCCCTCGGCGGTGGCGATGCCCGCCGACTCCTGACCGCGGTGCTGAAGCGCGTAGAGCGCGAAGTAGGCGAGCCGCGCGACATCGGACTCCGGCGCGTAGACGCCGAAGACGCCGCACTCGTCACGGGGCCCGTCGCGATCAGGGATCGGGTCGAGAGAGCTCAACGGGGCCTCGGGCTGAGAGTACCAGCGAGATCCGGCGGCCCGGGCCTATCGCCCGGCCTTAGACCTCAGCCTGTGATCGCGCTCGACGCGGCTACACCCTAAGCGGATGGTGTAGTATCGTGCACCATGCTTACGGTGCCCGAGGCCGCCCAACGTGCCGGCCGAACCGCTGAGACTGTCCGCCGCTGGATCCGGTCAGGGCGGTTGAGGGCGGAGAAGGTGGGGACTCAGCACGTCATCGACGAGCAGGACCTCGAACGGCTGGTGGAGGAACCTTGGCCCGTCGAGATCCCCCCCGAGCTCCGCGGCGATCCGCAGGGGAACCCGCAGCCGGACTGGGTGGCGATCATCCGCGGCCAGCGCGGCGCTCACTGAGCGCTGGACGGGATAGACGTGCTGGTAGTCGACGCCAACGTCGCCGTCTACAGCTGCAACGCCGGGCGCGACCTCGGTTGGCTGGGTGACCAGGAGCTCTGCGCCCCCGCCCTGCTTTGGCCCGAGTTTCGCTCCGCAGTCCGCAGCGCCGCCTGGCGCGGCGACATATCGGTCGAGCGGTCCCACGAGCTGGCCCTCGCTCTCGGCCGGCTGGCCGTCACGCCGCGAACGAACCGGCGTCTGGGGCCCGAAGCGCTTCGCATCGCCGAGAAGCTCGGCTGGGCGCGGTGCTACGACGCCGAGTACTGCGCTCTCGCCTCGTTGCTCGGATGCCGCCTGGTGACCTTCGACGGACGCCTCCGGCGCGGCGCCGACCGCCTGGGCTTCGTGATCACGCCCGCGGAGCTCTAGCTCGCCCGGGCCCCAATGGTTGTCAGCATTGGGCATGTGAACGAGGCCGAGCGGACCCTCAAGGACCTGCGGCTGATCCGCATCGTCGCCTTCGCCGACTTCGCGCTGCTCGTTCCACTGGTGGTCGCGGCGATCGTCAACGAGGAGGGGATGGTGGGAATCCTCGGGCCGATCCACGGTGTGGGGTTCCTGCTCCTGCTCTTCCTATGCGTGCGCGGGGTGGTCCAGGCCCGCTGGGGCTGGTGGTTCCCCGTCATCGTGGTGGTGACCCTCGGGCCGCCCGGCTCGCTCATCGGCGAGCACAGGATCCGGCGGCGGCTCGGGGCGGTTGAGCGCGCCGTCTAGTGCCGCTCGGCGGGCAGGGGGCCTCCACGAACTGGATCGCCGGCGACCACGCGCCGCTCGTTGTCTCGTAGCCGCGGCTCGTAGTGGGCGAAGAACACCTTGCCCACCAGCTCCCTGCGGCTGCGAACACCGGTCTTCTCGAAGACGCTCTTGAGGTGCTGCTGCACGGTGTGGGGCGAGACGCAAAGCGTGTCGGCGACCTGCTCGGTGGAGTCGCCTCGCAGAACCAGGCGCGTGACGTCCTGCTCGCGCTCGCTCAACCCGTATGCGGCCATGAGCAGGGGCGAGATCCGCGCCGGATTGGCGGGCTCGACGATCACCGCGACACGTCGCGCGCCGTCGGCCACGAGCGAGGCGCCGTGCAGGACCATCCAGCGACCCCCGTCTGAGAGCACGCGGGCGAACGCGATGTCACCCGGAGCGTCAGGGCGCTCGGCGGTCCGCAACGCCCGGCCGGCCACCGCCAGCACCGACGGCGGCAGCGTGTTCTGGGCCTCCCAGTCGCCGCCGGGCAGCTCGGCGAGCCAGCGCTCGGTGCCCCGGGGTGACCGATTCGACGCTCCAGTCGTCTCGCAGCACGACCAGCCCGGGAGCGTCCGGGCCCTCCGGATCGGATGCCTCGCCCACCAGCAGCCCTCGCTGGGCGCCTTTGGCGAGGCGCCCGGAGACCTCCCGCAGGAAGGCCAGCTCCTCGGCATCGAACTGCGGCGCACCTGGTTCGCGGTAGAGGCCGACCAAGCCCCACGCTTCGCCGGGCTGGGTCCGCAGGGCCACGAGCAGCTCCTGGTCGCCTCCCATCTCCATGTTCGCGTGCCAGCGCGCGCTTCGGGCCGGCTCCCCACCGGTCGCCTCGTGCAGCGTCGAGATACCGCGCTCGGAGCCGGCAACGCTCGCGATGTCGTGGAAGTCCTCCTCGTAGTACTCCTGCGCCAGCATCTCCGGGGGTAACTCGAGGAGCTCGGGGCCCTGCTGGTGGCGGGCGACGATCGACGCGAGGCCCGCGGCGGCGAGGCCGTCGGGCGACTCGCGACGGCGATCCGGGAAGACGACCACACGTACGTCGCCGGTTCGAGACGAGTCCTGCAGGCGCGCGACACCGCCCTCGTGCTGTCCAAGCGGAGCACCAACGTGGTGCGCCGCGGAGACGACGGCGCCTGGCGCTACGCGATCGCGCTCCTCTCTCTAGACCAAACGACCACCAAGGAGAAGTGATGACTGAGGGGACAGGTCAGGCGCAGGCACTGCAACCCGTAGCCGTGCCAGGCGATCAGGGGGAGGCACGCTGGTGGTTCGGCGCGCTCGCAGTGATCAAGGCGACGTCGGCCGACACCGGTGGCCAGCTGACGATCGTGGACGTGACCGAGCCTCCGGGCGCCCAGGCCCCGCTGCATGTGCACCACCGCGAGGAGGAGGCGTTCTGGATCCTCGAGGGCAGCGCCACGTTCGAGGTGGGCGACACGACGATCGAGGCCCGCGCCGGCGACTACCTCTTCGGCCCACGCGACATCCCGCACCGCTACACGGCCGGCGACGCCGGTTGCCGGATGCTGTTCATCTGCACCCCCGGCGGCTTCGAGGACCTGGTGAGGGAGATGAGCGAGCCCGCCGAGAGCCGCACGCTGCCGCCGCCGTCCGAGGAGGAGCCGGACTTCGAGCGGGTGGCCGCGGTCGCCGAGGCACACGGCTGCGAGCTGCTCGCCTGACAGAACACGCATGTCGTCGTGCACCACCGGCTCACCCCACCGGCCCTCAACGCGCGATCATCGAAGCCCGCGCTCGGTGACCCAGGTGGCCAGTTGGACCCGGTTGTGGAGGCCCAGCTGGGTGAGCGAGTTGAAGACGTGGTTCTCCACCGTGCGTTCGGACAGGTGCAGCTCGCGGGCGATCTGGGCGTTGGTCAGCCCGTCGGCCACCAGTCGGGCGACCTCCAGCTGGCGGGCGGTCAGCGCGCTCGGCTCAGGGCGTACGGGTCGGCCGGCCACCAGGGCGGCGCTGTCGGCGGGGTTGAGTGCGAGCCCGGCCTCCCATTCGGCCTCGGCCACCTCGGCCCCCAGCGCCTCGGCGCAGGAGCTTCGGACGACCTCCAGCTCCTCGCGCGTCGCGGGTGGGTAGCGCCCGCCGACCCGTTCCCTGCACCCGACCGCGGCACCCGCCAGCCGCAGGGCCCGGCGGGGATCCTCGGGGGTCTTCAGCGCCGCCAGGCTGACCAGCGCCACCCCGAGGATGGTGACATCGCCTGCACGGGCCAGCAGGGTCACCGCCTGGGAGAGGAGGTCGAGGGCGGGGGCGGCTTCCCCGGCGGACTTGGCCGCCTGACCGAGACCCATGAGCACCTGGCCCTGCCCCCAGGTGTCGCCGCAGCCCCGAAGCGTGGCGAGAGCTTCGGTGAGCATCTGCTCGGCGCCGGGCAGGTCGCCCCGGTTCAGGCGGACCATCCCGAGGATGCCCAGCCCTCGGCCCACACCTTGGGCCTGCTCCAGCCCGCCGAACAGCTCCACGCTGCGCGCCAGGTTCCGTTCGGCTTCCTCCACGTCTCGGGACAGCATCGAGCTCACGCCCAGGCGGTGGCAGGCGGCCGCGAGGATCTCGGTCTCCTCCAGGCGGTCGGCGACCTCGATGCTCTCGAGCAGCCACGAGCGCGCGGCCGTGTGGTCCTGGTCGGCGACGGCAAGCTGACCGGCGCCCAGCAGCCCCAGTGCGCGGGCCCGGTCGGGATCGCAGTGCAGCTCCAGCAGGCGGGCGGCCCACGCCCTCCCCTCCGTCTGGGCCCGCCGGAACCACACCTCGCGGGTGGTGCCGATCAATTGGAGCCCGGCCTGCGGGTCGTGGTCCACGCTCCACGCGAGCGCCAGACGGAGGTTGTCGAGCTCCTCGCACAGCGCTCGCACCTCGCTCTCACAGCCCCCCAGGGCTCCCGACCCGTGCGCGGCCTCTGCCCGGGTGACGAAGAAGCGCAGGTGCCCCTCGCGCAGCTCGTCCTCCTGCCCGCCGGCGAGCAGGCGCTCCCGGGCGTACGAGCGCAACGTGTCGAGCAGGCGGTAGCGCAGCTCGTCCCCGGTCGCGGCCACGGTCGACACCAGCGACTTCGTCACGAGGCTGTCCAGCACGTCCAGGTCGACACCCGCCACAGCCGCGGCGGCCTCCAGCGAGAAGCTGCCGGGGAACACCGCCAGCCGCGTGAACCCCTCCCGTTCCCTTCTACTGAGCAGGTCGACGCTCCACTCGATCGTGTCCCGCAGGCTGTGATGGCGGGCCGGGCCTTCCCGGCCGCCGCCCTCCAGCACGTCGATCTGCCCTCGAAGGCGGGAGAGGATCGTCGTGGGGGACAGAACCGAGACGCGAGCGGCCGCCAGCTCGAGGGCGAGCGGCAGGCCTTCGAGCCGGCTGCAGATCTCCTCGACCGCCGCCTCAGACCCGCTGAGGGCGTCGGGGCGAACGGCCTGGGCGCGCTCGACGAAGAGGCGAACGGCCTCGTCGGAGAAAAGCGCCCCCAGCGGGCAGACCGTCTCCCCGGGTATGCGCAGCGTCTGCCTGCTCGTAGCGAGCACGCGCAGCTTGGGACAGCCCTCCAGCAGCGCGGTCAGGGCCGGCGTGACCGCCTCCACAACGTGCTCGCAGTTGTCCACCACCAGCAGACCGCTCGTGCCTGCCAGCACCCGCACCACGTCGGGCACAGCATCCGGGGACGCAGCGGCGACTCCGACGGCATCCGCGAAGGCGGCCGGGACTTGGTGCTCCTCGGAGATCGCCGACAGGTCGACCAGGAAGACAGACGAGGACTTTCGCGCTCGACGGCGGGCGATCTCCAACGCGAGGCGGGTCTTGCCGGCTCCGCCCGGGCCGGTGACGTTGACCAGCCGGGCTCGCCGCAGCGCCTGATCGACCTCGGCGATCTCCCGCCCGCGCCCGACGAAGCGATCGACCGAGGCGGGCAGAGCAGGCACCGTCGGACTCACGGCGAGGACGCTATCGCCGGCACCCCCGAGCCTCGACTACTTGGGTACCGGCTGAGTACTCACCCCGATGCGCGCGCCGTCTATCGGCCATACGGTCGAACAGCAATCACAGCCACAACCACTGGAGGCTCTCATGTCGTACATCACCGCCCGTATCGAAGTGCCGGACTACGACACCTTCAAGGAGCGCTGGGACTCGGACCCGGTCGGTCGTCGCCAAGCGGCAATCGGCCACCGGCTGTGCCGCAGCGTGGACAACCCCAACGAGGTGACCGTGCAGGTCGAGTTCTCCTCGGCCGCGGAGGCGAAGTCCTTCCGCGAGCGCCTGCACACCTCGGGATCTATGAGCAACCTGAAGGTGCTCGCGCCCCCGGTCATCGTCGAGGAGGAGGAGACGGTCGCTTACTGAGGACTGGGTCCACGACCGGGGAGGGGGATCTATTGACGCGCGCAGCGAAGGTTTGCAGCGTTCGCTAAGGCGCGCGGGTTCGGGCCTGCGGAGGCGGCCTGGCTTCCCCGCCCTAAGTGCTCCCCGCCGATAGTACCGTCGATGATCGGGCGAGCCAGGATCCTGGCCGACCGAGCGCGACGGTAATTGAGGCGGGGAGCACTAAGGGAAAGCGGCGGCCAGTGAGCCCGACGCGCCGCGCAGCTCCTCGAGCGAGACCTGGAACAGCGACCGGTCGGCGGCCCGCAGGGAGTCGCCGCCCACCGTGCCGGAGACCGTCAGCGGCGTGCGCTCGGAAAGGCGGTCGATCGCCTCGCGCGGGCCGCTCACCACGAAGCCGCCCCCCGGGCACTCGCTGAACAGCCAGAACAGCTGGTCGCTGTCGGGCCAGGGGTCGACCGTTGCGCCGATCCCCCCCGCCAAGCAGGACTCGGCGATCGCCACCAGCAGGCCGCCCTCGGCCACGTCGTGGGCGCTCGACAGCTCGCCCGCCCGCACCGCGTCGCGCACCGCCTCGTGGGCGGCACGGGTCTTCTCGAGGTCGCGCGCCGGCAGCTCGATCGGAAGCGGTTCGCCCTGCAGCTTGGCCAGCTCCGAGCCCTCCAGGTGCGGCAAGAACTCGCCGCAGAAGCCGATCACGTCGCCCTCGCGCGCGAAGCCGGCGGGCGCCGCCAGCGCGGCGTCGGGCAGCTTGCCGACCATGCCCACCACCGGCGTGGGATAGATCGGCCCGCCGCCGGACTCGTTGTAGAGCGAGACGTTCCCCCCCACCACCGGCACGCCCAGCGCGCGGCAGGCGTCCCCCAAGCCGCGCACCGCCACGGTGAGCTGCCAGGCCACGTGTGGCTTCTCGGGGTTGCCGAAGTTCAGGCAGTTGGTGAGGCCGAGCGGCTCGGCCCCGACGCAGGCCAGGTTGGCGGCGCACTCGAGCACCGCCTCGACAGCGCCCCAATATGGGTCGCACGCCACACGCCGGCCGTTGCCGTCGATGGAGACGGCGATGGCGCCCGAGCCCCCGTCGTCGCGCAGCTGGAGCACGGCGGCGTCCGCCTCCTGCGGGCGGCGCACCGTGCGCGAGCCGACGAGCGGGTCGTACTGCTCGAACAGCGGCCGGCGCGAGCTGAGGTTGGCCGAGTCGAGCAGGGCGAGCAGGACGTCGCGAGGGTCCTCGGACTCGAGCAGGCGGGGCGGAGCCGGGTAGACCTGCTCGGC
>JACCZR010000266.1 GCA_013695855.1 Thermoleophilaceae bacterium | reverse complement strand
CCGCCGCCTCCTCCGCCGCCGCGCGGGCCCTTGTCGCCGGTGCCCACGGTGGCGAGCTCCTCGACGGACTTGCCCGCCACGTCGGGGTCCTCGGCCAGGCGCAGGCCCACGCGGCCGCGCTCCTTGTCGACCTCGACGACCTTGACCTCGATCTCGTCGCCGCGGTTGAGCACGTCCTCCACGGTGTCCACCCGCGAGCCGGGCGAGACGTTGGAGATGTGCAGCAGGCCGTCGGTGCCCTTTGCCAGCTCGACGAAGGCGCCGAACGTCGTCGTCTTGACGACCTTGCCGGTGAACTCGTCGCCGACCTCGACCTCCTTGGTCATCTGGCGGATGCGGTCGATGAGGGCGTCGCCCTGCTCGCCGCTGACGGCGAAGACGCGCACGATGCCGTCGTCGTCGACGTCGATGGTGGCCTCGAACTCCTCGGACATGGCCCGGATGGTCTCGCCGCCCTTGCCGATGATCATGCCGATCTTCTCGGTGTCGATCTGGATCTGGCCGATGCTCGGCGCGTGGCGCGAGAGCTCGGGCCGCGGGCCCTCGATGGCGCTGGCCATCTCACTCAGGATGTGTGTGCGACCCTGCTTGGCCTGCGTCAGCGCATCGCGCAGGATGTCGAATGTCACGCCGGTGATCTTGATGTCCATCTGCAGGGCGGTGATGCCCTTCTCGGTGCCGGCGACCTTGAAGTCCATGTCGCCCAGGTGGTCCTCCACCCCGGCGATGTCCGACAGCACGATGTAGTCGTCGCCCTCCTTGATAAGGCCCATGGCGATGCCCGCCACCGGAGCCTTGATCTGCACGCCGGCGTCCATCAGCGCGAGGCTCGAGCCGCACACCGAGGCCATCGACGACGAGCCGTTGGACTCGAAGATGTCGGAGACCACGCGGATCGAGTAGGGGAACTCCTCGGGATCCGGGACCACGGGCACCAAGGCGCGCTCGGCGAGGGCGCCGTGGCCGATGTCGCGGCGCTTGGGACCGCGCATGAAGCCAGCCTCCCCGACCGAGAAGGGCGGGAAGTTGTAGTGGTGCCAGTAGCGCTTGGTCGTCTCGAGGCCGAGTGTGTCCAGGCGCATCTCGTCGCGGGTGGTGCCCAACGCGGCCACTGAGAAGGCCTGCGTCTGACCGCGGGTGAAGATCGCAGAGCCGTGCGTTCGCGGCGCAACCCCCACCTCGATCCAGATGTCGCGGACCTCGTCGGCGCCACGCCCGTCGGGACGCTTCTTGTCCACGGCGATCCGCTGGCGGATCGTGTCCTTTTCGAGCTTGTCGAAGGCCTGCTGCACCGAGGCGCGGCGCTCCTTGGCGTGGTCGGCCTCCTCGTCGCCGGCGAGGCCCTCGAGGGCCTCCTCCTGCACGCGCTTGGTCGCGTCCTGGCGCTCGAGCTTGTCCTCGACCTGGGTGGCGGCCGTGAGGGCGTCGCCGAAGCGGTCCTTCACCTCGGAGAGAACCGAGTCGTCGACCTTCGGCGCCTCGATGACCGTCTTCTCCTTGCCGGCCTTCTCGCGGAGCTCGTTCTGGGCCTGGCAGAGCTTCTTGATCTCGCCGTGGGCGATGTCGAGCGCGTCGAGGATCTCCGCCTCGGAGATCTCGTTGGCGCCGGCCTCGACCATCAGGATGGCCTCCTCTGTGCCGGCGACCACAAGATCCAGCGGGCTCTGCAGCAGCCACTCCTCGTGGGGGTTGACCAGGATGTCGCCGTCTTCGCTGAGGCCGATGCGCACAGCGCCTACCGGCACCGGGAACGGGATGTCGGACACGGCCAGCGCGGCGCTCGCCGCGTTCATGGCCAGCATGTCGTAGGAGTGCTCGTGGTCGATCGACATCGGGATCGCCACCAGCTGGGTCTCGCGGTGCCAGCCCTTGGGGAAGAGCGGGCGCAGCGGACGATCGATCATTCGCGCGGTGAGCGTGGCCTTTTCTCCGGCCCTGCCCTCGCGTCGGAAGAACGAGCCGGGGATCTTGCCCGCGGCGTACATGCGCTCCTCGACGTCGACGGTGAGCGGGAGGAAGTCGACGTCGCGCTCGTTGCCTGCGGTGGCCGTGCCGAGGACCATTGTGTCCCCGGACTGAATGACCACCGCGCCGCTCGCCTGCTTGGCGAGCTTGCCGGTCTCGAGAGTGATCTCGGTACCGCCGATCTCGACGGAGACGCGGGTTGCTTCAGGCTTCATGTGCTTCCTTTCGGCCGCCTCCGGTTGGCGGCTACTTGTCTAAGACTCTCCGGTAAGGGGTCGAGGCGACGATAGCAGTGGGTCCTCGGGCACCTCACGGTGCATCCGGCCGTCGATGAACAGCGCCGGAGTGCCGGTCACACCGGCCCGGATGCCGCTCTTGAAGTCCCGTTCGACCCGGGCGGCCACCTCTTCGCCGCGACGGTCGACCTCGAAGCGATCGAGGTCCAGCCCGAGTCGCTCGACACGCTGCCACAGGTGCGGGTCGTCAAGGTGGGCTTGGTCCTCCAGAAGCGAGTCGTGCATCTCCCAGAACCGGCCCTGGCGCCCGGCGGCCTCGGCCGCGTGGGCCAGGACCCGCGCACGGGGGTGCTTCGAGTTGACCGGGAAGTGCCTGAACATTCGCCGGACCGGCAGCTCCTTGAGCCTCAGGTGCGCGAGCGCGCAGTGATGACACTCGAGGTCGGCGTACTCCACCACCAGCGGCCCCTCGCCGCGCAGGTGGTCGTCCGGGCCCGGCTCAGGCGGCCTGGCGCTCGTCCACTCGTGTGCGATAGGCGTCGCCTGCCGGAGTCCTCGCTCGCTTACCTGCCGAGCACGCTTCGCTCACTGCGTCCTCGGCATGCTCGGCTCTCGCTCGAGGGCGTCGAAGATCAGGTTGGCACCGGGGATCTCCAGTGGCGAGAGCGACTGGTAGGACCACTCGACCGTGCCGTCGGGGCCGATCATCACCAGCGAGCGGGCGCTCACGCCGTAGTCCTCCACCCACACGCCGTATGCCTTGGCCACTTCGCCCTTGGGGTGGAAGTCGGCGAGCAGGGGGATGCTCACGCCGAGGTGGTCCTGGAAAGCCTTGTGGGCCCAAGCGGAGTCGACCGAGACGCCCAGCATCTTCACGCCGCGCTCCTCGAGCTCGCCGAGGACCTCTTGGTAGACGTTCAGCTGGTCGGTGCAGACCGGCGAGAAGTCGGCCGGATAGAAGACGAGCACGGTGTGCTGGCCCGCGAGATCGGCCAGCGATACCTCGTTGCCGTCCTGGTCGGGGAGCTTGAAGTCAGGCGCCTGTGCGCCCGCCTCGATCATCGTCTAACGCCGGAAGCGTCGGAGCGCTGGCCGGGCGTTGGCCGGCTGAGCACCGTCGCTCGATCCCCTACGCCGGAGCCCAAGCCGGGCGTTGGCCGGCTGAGCACCGCTCCTCGATCCCTACCGGCGGAGGCCGAGCTCGGCGATAAGCGCGCGGTAGCGGTCGATGTCCGTCCGCGAGAGGTACTTCAGAAGCCGGCGGCGCTTGCCCACCAGCATCAGCAGGCCGCGACGCGAGTGGTGGTCCTTGCGGTGCTCGCGCAGGTGCTCGGTGAGCTCGTTGATCCGCGCCGTGAGCAGGGCAACCTGGACCTCGGTGGAACCGGTGTCACCGGGCTCACGCCCGTGCTTGGCGACAATCTCCTGCTTGGCCTCGACGGTCAGGCTCATCGGCGCGAGACGCTAGCAGCAGAAACGGGCCTAGCGGCGGTGCTCAGCCGGCCAACGCCCGGCTTGCGCTCCGGCGCTAGAGCGGCAGATCTCCCGGGCCTGCTCCACGTCGCGCCACATCTGCTCGACGAGCTCCCCGACCGAGTCGAAGCGCCTCTCGCCGCGCATGCGCTCCACGAACGCGACCCGCATCGTCTGCCCGTAGAGATCGCCCTCGAAGTCGATCAGGTGGGATTCCACCAGGAGACCGCGGCCTGTCTCGAACGTGGGCCTCACCCCCACGTTCACTGCGGCCGGGTAGCCGTGGGCCCAGGCGGCGTAGACGCCGTGGCCGGGCACCACCAGCCTGTCGTCGGGCACGATGTTGGCGGTCGGCATCCCGAGCTCGCCGCCGCGGCGGTCTCCGGCCACCACCTCGCCCTCCAAGAGAAAGGGGCCGCCCAGGAACCGCGACGCCTGCTCGACCTCGCCGGCCGCGATCAGGCCCCTGATCTGAGTCGAGGAGACGCTCTCGCCCGCAGCCTCGACCAGCGCGACGACGCGAGTCTCGAACTCCTCCCGCGCGGCGAGGAACATCGGCGTGCCCTTGGCCTTCCGCCCGAAGCGGAAGTTCTCCCCCACCGAGACCCGCTCGGCGCCGAGCTGCCCGATCAGGACGTCCTGCACGAACTGCTCGGCGCTGCGGGACGCGAACTCACTGTCGAAGGGGATCACGACCAGCTCCCCGACTCCGAGGCCGGCGATCAGGTCGCGCTTGATCGCGAAGGTGGTGAGCAGCTTGGGCAGCGCGTCGGGGTGCGTGACCGCCACCGGGTGGGGATCGAACGTGAGCACGGTGTCGCTGCCGCGGATGACCTCCCGATGGCCGAGATGCACCCCGTCAAAGGTGCCGATGGCAACTTTGCGCGGCCCGGCCTCCCCGCGGGGCCGCACCGGCAGCTCTGGCAGCGAAGTGACCTTCATGGACCATGGAGGTTACGGTCGAGGCGGTGGTCCGCCTGCCTCCCCGGCCGCCTCAGCGAGGCCGGATCTCGATCGTCCAGTTGCCGACGGCGTTCACCTGGAACTTTCGGTACTTCCCCTTGAACAGGACCGTGTCACCCCTCTTGCCCCGGGAGTTGACCGGTACCTCGTCGGAGGAGAAGACCTGAAACACATCGCCGTCGTTGGTCCATTCGAGCACCGAATCCGTCGGGATGCTGATGGTTCCGAAGCTCTTGCCCCCGTTGCCCGAGAAGCTCTGCACCGCCCCCCCGCTCGATGAGGCCATTGGACGAGGCGCCCGCCGCTTGCCGGTCGACCCAGATTGCCCCTCGGTCGCCTCGAGTGCGTCGCGGGCCTTGCTCAGCCTCTTCTCGGCGGCCTTGCGACCGGCACGCGCGTCGCTCAGCTCCTCGTTGGCTTCGGTCAGAGCGGCAGAGTCGTCCCTGGGCTTCTGGGCGCCGTCTTCCTGCACCGCGGCCGCGCCTACTCCCATCCCGACGATCAGTGCTGCTGCGAGCGTGGCCCAGAACGCCGGTCGCGGACGACGAGACACCCAGCCGAAGAAGCCTCTGTCGGAAGGCGGCGGCGGCGCGCGTTTCGGTCCGCTGTGGCTATGTGGCTGCAGAGCGGTGGGCTGGGCGGCTTGGGCAAGGGCAGTATGCGCAGTCCAGGCGCTGCCGTCCCAGTAGCGCCGAAGCGCGGGATCACTTGGATCGGGGTACCAACCCGCGGGCGACTCTCCGGGCGTGTGTTCGCTCACTTGGCCTCCTTTCGGACCGTCCTGCCGAGCAGCAGGCTATCCCCAACGGCGGTGGAGCCCAAGTCGCCGGCCGCTCAGGCCGGGTCGAAGACCACCGCGGTGCGCAGCTCGTCGCCGCGGGGCTCCCCGACCGCCAGCAGGCGGCCTTCCCGCGTCAGGCGGACCGCTTGATGGGAGCCGGGGCCCGCGAGCGCGCGCCCGTGGCGCACAGACCGGCCCTCCTCGTCACTCAGCACTCGTTCGGGCAGGAACGCCAGCGCCTCCTCCAGGGGCACGACCCGTTCCTCGTCGGCATCCTCGAGGCGAAAGTGGCCCACCGCAGTTCGCTCGAGCTCCTCGCAGTAGGCGTCACCCAGGTCAGCCACCAGGCTCCGCACATAGGTCCCCGACGAGACCTCCAGCTCCAGGCCGGCGCGGTCGCCCTCGCGCCACAGCAGGTCAGCGCGGTGCACCGTGACCGGCCGCGGGGCGAGGTCGACCTCCTCCCCCCTACGGGCGCGCCGATACGCGCGCTCGCCGTCCACCTTCACAGCGGAGTAGGCCGGCGGGCGCTGCATCAGCTCGCCGACCGGGAGATGCAGCTCCTGCGGCACCCTACCCGTGTGCTCGAGTCGCCCGTCGCGATCCCCGGTGTCCGACGTCCACCCCAGCCGGACAACCGCGCGGTAGGTCTTCGGAAGGGGCATGAGCCAGCGCTGTGCGCGGGTCGCCCGCCCGATCAGAACCAGGAGCACGCCTGTGGCGAACGGATCCAGCGTGCCCGCGTGACCCACCCGGACCCCGCGTGGCAGCGAGCGGCGCACCGCGGCCACCACGTCGTGGGACGTCTTTCCGGGCGGCTTGGCCAGGATTCTCACGCCAGTCATAGCGCCCGGGGCGCAGGCCGGCCCTGAGCAGCGCCGCTCGATCCGCTCCTCAGAGCTGGGCGGCGACTTCCGTGCGCAGCCGGTTCACGAGCTCGTCGAGCGAGAGCTCGGTCGTGAAGCCCGCTGCCTGCGGGTGGCCGCCTCCTCCGAGCGCGCCGGCGATGCGCGAGACGTCCACGCGGCCGTCGGTGGCGCGCAGGCTGACCTTGCGAAGTCCGCGGCGATCCTCGGCCAGCAGCTCGCGCACGAGCACGGCCACAGCCGTGCCCTCGACCGCGCGCATGTGGTCCACGATCCCCTCGGAGTCGGTCTCCAGGGCGTCGGTCGCCTCGAAGTCACCGCGCGTCAGCGAGGCCAGCGTGATGATCCCCTCGTCGTGGCGCTCGACACTGGCGAGGGCCCGCTGAAGCAATTGCAGCCGGCGGAAGGGAAGGTCTTCGTAGAGGCGGCGGGAGACCAGGTGGGGGTCCACTCCCGCCTCGATCAGCTCGGCGGCCATGCGGTGGGAGTCGGGCGAAGTGTTCTCGTAGGAGAAGCGCCCGGTGTCGGTGACCAGCCCGATGTACATGGCGTCGGCTATCCCCGGCGTGAGCTCCGCCTCGAGCTCCCTGGCCAGCCGCCACACGATCTCAGCGGTGCACGAGGCCTCGGGGTCAACCAGGTTGACGGTGCCAAAGCGCGTGTTGTCGTGGTGGTGGTCGACGTTGAGGATGTGAAGGCCCTCGCCCTTGAGGAAGTCCACCGGCATGCGGTCGATGTTGCCGCAGTCCAGGAAGACGATCGTGCGCTCGTCGAGGTCCTCGGGGGGCGCCCCCACCAGGCCCTCGAAGACCATGTCGCGGTACTCGTATGGCAGCGGGAACTCGTCGGGCGACATGAACATCACCGAGTCCTTGCCGAGTTGCTCGAGCACCCAGTGCATGGCCAACAGCGAGCCGAGGGCGTCGCCGTCGGGGTTCTCGTGGGTGGTGAGCAGGAGCTTGCCGGCCTGGCGAAGCTCCGCCAGCACCTCGTCGGCTTCGGTGAGCGTGCTCACTCGGCCTCGTGCCGTGGGCAAGCAGCCGGCTCGGCCGGCTGCGCAGCCTTCTCGATCAACTCGGAGATGCGCATGCCCCGGTCCACCGAGTCGTCGTAGACGAACTCCAGCCGGGGCGTTCGCTTCATGTGCAGCTCCTGGTTCAGCCGGGCCTGGAGGAAGCCGTGCGAGGCGGTCAGCCCCTCGAGTGAGGCGCTTCGCTCCTCCTCTGAGCCCAGCACGCTCACGTACACGCGCGCATGACGCAGGTCTGGGCTGGTGTCGACGGAGGTGACGGTCACGAATCCGATGCGCGGATCTTTGAGGCCTTCGACGAGGCGCGCAGAGAGAACTTCGCGCACGGCCTCGTTGACCCTTCTCATGCGCTCGCCCGCCACGTTAGCTGTTCATCAGGTCGGTGTCCGAGAGGAGCGTTCCAGCCGTCGAGGATCCCTCCGGAAAGCGCGCGGTGACCCAGCGTTCGAGGGCGTCGCGGGTGCTCTCCACCGTCCCCGCCTCGCGGCCCACGAGCGCGGCCGAGAGCTCCGCGCGCTGCCACAGGTCGTGATGATCGGTCTCGGCGACGGCCGCGCCGAAGCGCCGCTGCAGCTGGGCCTTGACCGACTGCAGCTCCTTGCGCTTGCCCTTCAGGCTCCCGTTCTCGGGAAAGTGCAGGTGGATCCGGATCAGGCAGACAAAGGCCACGGGGTCACAGCTCGCGCTCCCGTTGCCGGACCTCGTAGACCTCGAGGATGTCGCCGTCCTTGACGTCGGCGTAGTTCTCGAGCACCACGCCGCACTCCAGGCCGGCGGTCACCTCTCGTACGTCGTCCTTGAAGCGCCGGAGCGAGCCGATACGACCGTCGTAGATCACAAGGCCGTCGCGCACCAGGCGGGTCTGGGCCCCGCGCGTTGCGGTGCCGTCGGTGACCTGGCAGCCGGCGATGGTGCCAACGCGCGAGGCGCGGAAGGTGGCACGCACCTCGAGCTGGCCGACGGTCTCCTCGATCTCCTCGGGGTCGAGCAGGCCCTCCATCGCGTCGTGGAGATCCTCGATCACCTTGTAGATGACCGAGTAGGTGCGGATCTCGACGCCCTCGCGCTGGGCCACCTGACCTGCGTTGCCCACCGGGCGGACGTTGAAGCCGATCACCACCGCCTCCGAGGCGGCGGCGAGCATGACGTCGGACTCGTTGATGCCCCCCACGGCGTCGTGGATGACGTTGGCCACGACCTGGTCCTGAGGCAGCTTGGCGATCTCGTCGGCGAGCGCCTCCAGGGAGCCCGCGACGTCGGCCTTGAGGACGAGGTTGAGCTCCTTCTCCCCGCGCTGGGCACGCGCCATGACGTCCTCGAGGGAGACGCGCACGCCGGCACGGCGGGCAAGGGACTCCGTCTTCAGACGGTTGGCGCGCTCGCCCGCGATGCGGCGGGCCTCCCGCTCGTTGGAGACGACCCGGAAGTGCTCGCCCGCCTCGGGAACGCCGTCGAAGCCGAGCAGCTCGACCGGCTGGGCAGGCGTGGCCTCCTTGACGCGGTTGCCACGGAAGTCGTGCATGGCGCGGGCGCGGCCGGGATGCGCGCCGGCCACGAGGGCGTCGCCCACCTTCAAGCGCCCGCGCTGGACGAGCACGGAGACCACGGCGCCGCGGCCGGGGTCCAGGCGCGACTCGATGACCATTCCCGAAGCCTCGGTGTCGGGGTTGGCCCGCAGCTCCTGGATGTCGGCCAGGGTCACCACGGTGTCCAGCAGGTCGTCCAGGTTCTGGTGGGTCTTGGCCGAGACGTCGACGAACTCGGTGTCGCCGCCCCAGTCGGCCGGTGTGAGGCCCTGCTCTGCAAGCTCGCCGCGCACGCGGTTGGGGTCGGCGCCCTCCTTGTCGATCTTGTTGACGGCAACCATGATCGGCACCTCGGCCGCCTTGGCGTGGTCGATTGCCTCCACGGTCTGGGGCATGACGCCGTCGTCGGCCGCCACGACCACCACGGCGATGTCCGCCGCGCGGCCGCCGCGGGCGCGCATCGCGGTGAAGGCCTCGTGCCCGGGCGTGTCCAGGAAGGTGATCGGCCGGTCGGAGTGGTGGACCTGGTAGGCGCCGATGTGCTGGGTGATGCCGCCGGCCTCGCCCGCGGCCACCTCGGTCTGGCGAATGGCGTCCAGCAGCGAGGTCTTGCCGTGGTCGACGTGGCCCATGATCGTGATCACCGGCGGGCGGGCGGTCAGCGTCGATTCGTCGTCGTCGTACTCCGGCTGGGCCTCGACCTCCTCGGCGGCGTGGACGATGTTGACCTTCTTCTCGAAGGAGTCGGCCAGCACCTCGACGGCGTCGTCAGACAGGGTCTGCGTGAGCGTCGCCATCTCGCCCAGGGTCATCAGCTTCTTGATGACCTCCGAAGAGGAGATTCCGAGCGACTCGGCGACCTGCTTGACCGTCGCACCCGACTGGATGTCCGTCGGTGGCTGCTCCTTGGGCTCCTCGGGGGGCGCGTTGAGGTCGGGCTCCACCCACGGGGTACGGCGGCGCCGGCCGCGTCCGCGGCGCAGCGGCTGCTGGGGCGGCGGAGGTCCGGGGCGCCCGCGTGAGGCCTGCGAGTCGATCACCACGCGCCGGCGC
>JACCZR010000260.1 GCA_013695855.1 Thermoleophilaceae bacterium | reverse complement strand
TGTCGGAGTACATGGAGAAGCACTCCGTGTCGCGGCTGGTCGGCTCGCCTCCCGGCTACATCGGCTACGACGAGGGCGGCCAGCTCACCGAGGCCGTGCGGCGCAAGCCCTACAGCGTGCTGCTGCTGGACGAGATCGAGAAGGCCCACCCCGACGTCTTCAACATCCTGCTGCAGATCCTCGAGGACGGCCGGCTCACCGACGCCCAGGGGCGCACGGTGGACTTCCGCAACGCAATCGTGATCATGACCTCGAACATCGGGGCCAACGAGATCGCCAAGAACACCGGCGTGGGCTTCACCGTCTCCGATGAGACCGGGCTGTCCTACGACGACATGCGCACCCGCATCATGAGCGAGCTCAAGAAGGTCTTCCGGCCGGAGTTCCTCAACCGCATCGACGAGGTCATCGTCTTCCACAAGCTGGCCAAGGCCGAGATTCGCGAGATCGTGGAGCTGCTGCTCAAGCGCATCCGCGAGTCGCTGGCCGAGCGCGAGCTCTCGCTCAACCTCTCCGACGACGCGGCGGACCTCTTGGTGGAGAAGGGCTGGGACCCCTCGATGGGCGCCCGCCCCCTGCGCCGCGCGATTCAGCGCTACATCGAGGATCCGCTGGCCGACGAGGTACTGGCCCACAACGCCGCGCCGGGCTCGACCGTGGAGGTCGAGAAGGCCGACGGCGACGCCGATGCCATCGACGGCGAGGACCAGGACCAGGTGAAGATCACGATCGTCAAGCCACGCGAGCGCGAGGCGGTCGGGGTGGGTGGCGGAGCGCCGGAGGGTCCGGAGGGCGGCGAGACGCCCGAAGGCTCATCAGCCGAGAGCGCCGAGGGCTCCGGCGAGGACCTGCCGGCCGAGCCGGAGGTGCTGCCCGACGTGCCCGACGCGCCGCCGGCACCCGAGGGCGGCGCCGACTCCGAGCGTTAGCCGGTGCCGCCTACTCCCTGATCTCGCAGTTGCGGTTCGCCCGGTCCGCGGGTGTCACGCCGGCGCTGCGGGTGGCGTAGCTGACCCGGTCGCGCCCTGAGCCGCCCGAGTACGGGCGCGGAGCGTCCGTACTCCGGCGTTCTGCGCGAGCTCGGCGGCCGCTTCGAGCAGCGCGCTCTTTCCCGCGCCGGCGGGTCCCTCGACCACGACCAAGCGCCCTTGGGCCCGGGCCGTTGCCCCGATCACGGCCCGGAGCTCGTCCAGCTCTGCGTCGCGCTCCAGCAGCACTTGGTACGCAAACCTACCCTGTCCCCGATTGGCGTTCGAGGCGAGGGATCGGCGTATCCTCGGGAAGGGTCGACTTGGAGCCCGGGTGCTGAACGGCGGCCGTGGTGAAGGCCGCGAGCTCGCTCGGCTCGGGTGCCGCGGCCAGGGAGAGGCCCGGCGCATCGTGGTCGGCCAGCCAGGAGGATACGATCCGAACCTCGTCGACCTCATCGACCGGGAGCGGCGCGGGCCCGCGCGGCTTGCGCCGCAGCAGAGCGGCTTCGGTCCGCTCGGCCAGCTCGGTTGGCCCCGGCAGCGGACCCCAGTCGGCCACCCGCCCGTCCACCAGCCAGAAGGCGTCGAAGCGTTCCTTGTCGGGGTGGCGGGCCAGCACGAGCCGAGGCGCGGCGTGAACCGCGCGTAGCACCCCGTCGAGCCGGCCCAGCACTCGCTCCAGGCGCTCGGCCCGGCGGCGCAGCGCGGCGGCCCGCTCGTACCGCCTCAGCGCCGACGCCTCTCTCATCTGCTCTTCCACGTGGCCCAGGATCCTCGGCACGGCGTCGGGCTCAGGGCCGGCGAACAGCGCCAGTGCCTTGTCGACCTGCCCGCGGTAGGCGTTGGGGTCGAGATCGCCCAGGCAGGGAGAGAGGCAGCGGCCCATCTGGCCGTAGGCCGAGGGGTGCTCGCGGCGGCGCATCGCCCGGCCGCAATGGCGCAGGCGAAACAGCGATGTGAGCTGGTCTGCCAGCTCGCCGGCCGCCTTGCGGCCCTTGAGGGGACCGACGTTCACCGCCCGGCCCGGCGCGGGCTCGGCGTCCACGTCGAGCACCGGGTAGGGCGCTTCCAGGCGGCAGCGCAGGTACACGTAGCCGTCCGTGCGCTTGAGCTTGCGGTTCCCCTGCGGCTGCCACTGCTTGATCAGCCGGTTCTCCAGAACCAGAGCGCCCAGCTCGGAGTTGGTGGGGCGGTAGTCGACGATCTCCGCCTTCTCGGTCCAACCGGCGGGCGCGCAGAAGTGAGAGCGCGCCCGCGAGCGCAGCGAGACCGACTTGCCCACGTACAGCGGCCGGCCGCGCTCGTCGCGGAAGACGTAGACGCCGGGGTCTTCAGGCAGCTTGGACAAGTCGGGGCGCTCCTCGGGCGAGCGTCTGCGCACCTCCTGCTCCGCGCGTGGGGGCGCGCGGCGGCGGCGTGGGGCGAGCAGCTCGAGGGCGTCGCCGATCGTGGGCGCGTTGGCACACAGCTTGGGAAACAGCGCGCAGAACACGCGCGCGCACGTGAGGGCGTCGGGCAGGGCTCTGTGCACCTCGTCCACCTCGATTCCCAGCGCCTCGGCCAGCGGGGCGAGACCGCGGCGCCGCACCAGCGGGGCAAAGCGCCGCGCCATCGCGACCGTGCACAGCACGGGCGGGTTGGGCCAGTCGAGGCCCTCGCGCTCGAAGGCGTCGCGCAGCACCCGGGCATCGAAGCGCGCGTTGTGGGCCACGAGCACGCGCCCACGCAGGCGCTCGGCCAGCTCGGGCAGGACCTCGGCCGGCGGGGGCGCCGAGTCGACCATCCACTGTGAGATGCCGGTGAAGCGCTCGATGCCCCTCGAGAGCGGGCGCTCCACGCGCGCGAGCGACTCCCAGGTCTCGTGCAGCTCCCCGCCGCCCACGAGCACCGTGCCCACCTCGGTCAGCTCGCACAGGCCGCCGCCGAGGCCGTTGGTCTCGGTGTCCACGGCCAGGAACTCGGCCTCGGCCAGGGGCTGGTCGCAAAGGGTCACGGGCGCGCAATGGCAGACCACGCGCCGGACGGACTGACCGGAGGCTTGCGGGGTTAGCGCCTGAGGGTGAGCCGGTGGTTCACGGTGCGCCGGTTGCCGGCGGTGTCACGAACCTTGAAGCGCAGGTTCACCCGCACCCGCCGGACCTTGGCAAGCTTGCGCCGGGCCCGGCGCGACAGCTTGATCGTGAACTTCTTCGAGCCCGCCTTCGTCATCGCGCTGAACCCGCGGCCGATGGTCCGCCCGCGGCCGCTCAGGCCGACACGGCGCCCCGTCCGGCGGTCGACACCGGCGCTGGCCGCCACGGTGCAGGCCTCGGAGCACCCGAAGCGCACACGCAGC
>JACCZR010000235.1 GCA_013695855.1 Thermoleophilaceae bacterium | reverse complement strand
GCCTGCGCAGCCGCATCGCCGAGGACGGCGACCTGCGCCGGTTCGTGAACGTCTACGTGGGCGGCGAGGACATCCGCTTCCTCGACGGGCTCGAGACGTCGGTCGAGGACGGGGACGAGGTCACGATTCTCCCAGCCGTCGCCGGTGGCTGAGTCCCGGTAGAGCCCCAGCGCTTGCGCAGCTTGAGCGCCGGCGCCTCGATGAGGCGGTAGCTGGCCAGCGCCACGAGGCAGGTGGCGACCACGCTCAGCGCGATGAGCCAGAGGTAGTGGCCGGTCAAGGGTCCCCGGCGTTCGTCGGTCAGGAGCTCGAGCACAGGGACGTGCCACAGGTAGATCGAGTACGAGGCGATGCCGAGCACGCCGAGCAGCTTCAGATCGAGGATGCGCAGCGCCGGCCCGAACTCGAGCGGGAGCATGCAGGCGCCCAGCAGGAGGAAGCTGGCCGGGCCCAGCAGCGGCTCCAGGCGGTAGTCGTAGACGGAGCCCAGCCACAGGACTCCGGCGACGGTGATCCACAGCTCCGCCCGGGCCAGGGGGCCGCGGACCCACGCCGGGCGGCCGTCCTCCCAGGCGACCCGCACCAGGGCGAGCATCATGCCGGCGGCCACCAGGTAGAAGGTCGAGGGCAGCGAGTAGCGCAGCAGCAGGAGCTCGTCGGCCTTCGCGAACGAGTACTCGCGGACGGTGATGCTCAGGAGACCCAAGGCGCCGAGCAGGACGGCGGCCTTTGCGAGTGACCCCCGGGTCAGGCGGCCGAGCCCCAGCGCCAGCGGGGGAAGCAGCAGGTAGAAGTGCAGCTCGACCACGATGGTCCACACCGAGCCGTTGACCGTGTTGATGGTGTGCGCCGAGAAGTTCTCCCAGAACAGCGCGTAGCGCCACCACTGGTCGAAGCTGCCGCCTCCCTCGAAGACGATCAGGACCACGACCAGCACCACGTAGTAGAGCGGGAAGATCCGCACCGCCCGGTTGATCGCGTACTGGCGCAGGCCGATCGGGCCTCCACGCCCGAAGTCACGGCGGGCGAAGGGCATGTAGAGCAGGCAGCTCGACAGGGCAAAGAAGAACAGCGCTCCGAAGCCGATGCCGGCGAGCAGACGTTCGGAGAAGCTCCCGAAGAAGTTGCCACCCGCAAAGCCCCACGCGTGCGCGGCCACCACGCCGATAGCCGCAAGGGCACGCAGCGCCTCGACCCGCGTGTCGCGCAGCTCGCCGGCCTGGGCGATCTGCGGAGGCCGCGCGACCGCAGCCTGCGAAGCGGTCTCGTCCACCGGCCTCAGCCTAATGGCCCCGTCCGCTGGCCCGGGGACGGGTGCTCGAGGCCGCTTCCAGCAGGCTGGTCTCCACCGCCTGGTTGAAGCTCTCCTCCCCGAAGCGAGCCGAGGTCTCGAGTCCGCCCCGGCGGATGCGCCCCCGCTCGTCGGGTGACTCGGCCAGGCGCAGGACCGCATCGGCGAGCCCTTGCCCACCGAGGTCGGCGTCGAAGAGAACGCAGTTCTCGCCGTCGCGCAGGTACTCGCCCGAGCCGCCGCGTCCCGAGGCCACCGCCGGTGTCCCCATCGCCATGGACTCCAGGGGCACGAGGCCGAAGGGCTCGGCCCAGCGTACGGGGAAGAGGGTCGCGTCCGCCTCGGCGTAGACCGACGGAAGCTCAGCCCGCGGCCGGCGCTCGAAGCTCACCCGGCCGGCGAGGCCCAGGCGATCGGTCAGCGCCCCCAGGGCGCTCAGATGCTCTTCGTCTCCACCGCCCACCACCCGGAGCCTTGCTCCCGGGGGCATGTGAGCGAGCGACTCGACGGCGAGGTCGATGCCCTTGCGCTCGTCGATCCGGCCGCAGTACAGAAGGCGCCAGGACCACTCGCTTCGGGGCGGGGGAGGGTCACAGAACAGCGCGTGGTCGATGCCGGGAAAGGCAACCCGCGCCTCGGCGAGCTCCCAGCCGCCCTTGCGCGCCCGTTCGGCCAGCGTGTTGCTCGCGAACAGCCACGAGCCCGCGCGGGCCAGCTTGCGCCGCGTGGGCAGACGCGTGAAGCGCGCTCGCCGATCGACACGGGGGCCGTAGAGCGGCCAGTCGTCCACCACCACGCACGAAGCGGCCACGCCGGCGCGCCTCGTCCGCTCGATCAGCGAGAGCGACATGCCGCCCATTGCCCACCAGCTCACGGCCTCGGGGCCCAGGTCGGCGAGGTGGTGGTCCAGCACTCGGGCGTTGTGGCGCTCGAGGCGGGCAACGGCGCGGGGCCCCAGGCGGGGGAAGGAGTGGTCGTGCCAGTACCAGCGCAGCTCCCGATGGACATCTTCGTCCTGGGGTGTCGAGGGGTCCGGCTCGGGCGCCCGGTAGTCGGTGGTGAGGACTCTCACCTCGTGCCCACGGTCGCGCAGCCAGGTCACCGCGGAGCGCCACATGAGCTCGTACCCGCCGAGGTGATGGGGCGGGTACATGTTGCCCACGGTGAGGATTCGCACGGCGGGCGAGCCTAGTGCACCGTCCTGGTGGCTCTACAGTCCCGGCCGTGGAGAGCGGCCTCGCCGACCTGCGCTCGCGTGTGCGCGCAGCCGGGCCCTGGTACCACACGCTGGACCTCGGCTCGGGCGTGGTCACCGAGGGGATGTTCGACCTGCGGCCCTACGCCGAGCGCTACGGCCTGCCGCCCGACCTGAGCGGCCTGCGGGTGCTGGACGTGGGCACCTTCGACGGTTTTTGGGCCTTTGAGATGGAGCGCCGCGGGGCGCGTGTCACGAGCCTGGACGTGGACCGCACCCAGCAGCTCGACTGGCCGCCGCGACTGCGCCCGTCCGAGGACGGCGAGCGGGGGCACACGTTCGCCATCGCGAGCCAGGCACTGGGCAGCGAGGTCGAGCGGGTGGGGCTGTCGGTCTACGAAGCCACGCCCAAGCGGCTCGGCGGCGCCTTTGACCTCGTCTTCTGCGGGTCGGTGCTCATCCACCTGCGCGACCCGATGCTCGCTCTCGAGCGGATGGCCGGCCTGTGCCGCGGGCGGTTCGTGCTGGCCGAGGAGCACAGCCGCCGCCTGGCGCCCTTTCGCTTCGCGCGGGGCGCGGAGTTTCGCGGCGACTCGCCCTGGAGCACCTGGTGGATCCCGACGGCGTCCACCTGGGAGACGATGGTGCACACCGCCGGCTTTGAGGACGTGCGCCGCCACGGGCGCTTCAACCTTCGTTTTCGCGACGGCCGCGGGGGGGTGCCGCACGTGGTGATCCACGCCCGCGGCGGCGCGACCGGCTGATCGAGCTCGGCGGCGCCGTGGAGGCCCCCATAGCCGTGGCGGTGGTCTCCTGGAACCGGCGGGGAGACCTGGCGCGGGCGCTCGAGGCCCTGCACGCCGATCAGCAGGCCGGCCTGTGCGAAGCGTGGGTGGTCGACAACGCTTCGAGCGACGGCTCGCCCGCGATGGTGCGCGAGCGCTTTCCTTGGGTCCACCTGATCGAGTCAGACGAGAACCTCGGCTACGGCCGTGCGGTGAACCTCGTCGCCGAGCGCTCGGAGAGCCCGTGGCTGGCGCCCGCAAACCAGGACACGATGGTCTGGCCCGGTGCGCTGCGGCAGATGCTCGCCACCGGGCACGCACACCCCGGTGCGGCCGCCGTCGCGCCGCGGCTCGTGCTGGCGGACGGCTCGACCCAGCACTCGGTCCATCCCTTCCCCACCGTGGGCCTGACCCTGAGCTACAACCTCGGCCTGCACCGGGTCTCGGGACGGATCGGCGATCGGCTGTGCCTCGAGGGCCACTGGGACCCCGACCGGCGACGGGAGGTGCCGTGGGCAGTGGGCGCGTTCCTGCTGGTGCGGCGAACCGCCTTCGCGGCGGTCGGCGGCTTCGATCCCCAGCAGTGGATGTACGCGGAGGACCTGGACCTGGCCTGGCGACTGCGGCAAGACGGGTGGCGGATGGTCTATGAGCCCGACGCTTGGGTGGGCCACGTGCACGAGAGCGCGACCAGGCAGGCTTTCGGCGCTCGGACCCTGGAGCGCTTCATGGCGGCGAGCTACGACTGGATGGCCAGCCGGCGCGGCGCCGCCGTCACGTTCATGGTTGCGACGGTGAACCTCTGCGGGGCAGGAGCCCGCCTGGCCCTGGCGAGCCTGCGGCCCGACAGCGACGCGCCGGCTCGGGAAGAGCTCGCAAGGTGGGTCCGCGCACACCGCGGGGGTCTGCGCGCCGTACTCGGTCCCCGGCGAGGTAGCTTGAGGGACATGGGCGCCCAGCGGCCACCGGCGCCCGTTCGCCTGCGGCGCGAGTTGAAGACAGCCGGCCGCAGGGTGCAGCGGCAGCTCGCTCAACGCCACTTCCCTGACGACAAGGCCCGGACGGCGCCCAAGTTCGCACTGATCGACACCGCCTTCGAGCGGTTCGCCCCTCGGTCCTTGGTGGACCTCGGTGGCGTCTGGGCGGTGGAGGGCGCCTACACCTTCCACGCCGTCCGCGAGCAACCTCTCGAGGCGGCCACGCTCGTCGACGAGCTCGTTCACCCAGGGCTCGAGCGCAGGGCCGCACGCCTCGGCGTGAGAACGGTCAGGGGGAACTTCGGCAATCGGGACGTCCAGGCGCAGGTGGGCCCGGCGGAGCTCGTGCTCTTCTACGACATCCTTCTCCACCAGGTGGGCCCCGACTGGGACGAGTTGTTGGCCGGTTGGTCGAAGACGGCTCGCGTGGTGGCCGTGACCTGCCCGGTGTTTCGCGGAGAGCGGACGCTGCGCCTGCCCGATCTTCCCCGCGACGAGTACCTCGACCTGGTCCCCGACCAGGATAACCACCGTCTCCTGCACGCGCGGCTGGACGAGCAGCACCCCGAGCGCGGGCGTCCGTGGCGCGACGTCCACGACGTGTGGCAGTGGGCGATCACCGACCACGATCTGCGCGCCGCGATGGGGCGCTTGGGCTTCGAGCTCGCGATGTTCGAGAATCGCGGCCCCTTCGCCGGGCTCGAGCGCTTCGACGACTGCAACTACCTCTTCGCCCGCCCCAAGGAGCTGCATGGCCGTGACCGCTGATGCGCCGCTCGTGACCGAAGGCGAGCCGTCCCTCGCAGAGCAGGTGGCCTCGAGGCGCTGGTACCACACGATCCGCCTGAGTGACGAGGTCACGAGCCCGGGCTGGATGGACACCGAGAAGGCCGCACCCTCGATGCCCTGGCCCGGAGACCTCACGGGCAAGCGGTGTCTCGACGTCGGCACGTTCGACGGCGCGTGGGCGTTCGAGATGGAGCGCCGGGGAGCAGGGGAGGTGCTGGCCATCGACATCCTCGACGAGGACCGCTGGGACTGGCCGCCGATCGTGGACCCGGCGTCGCGGGCGGGGATCGACGCACAGAAGGGACAGGGGCGCGGGTTCGCAATCGCCAAGCGCGCGCTTGCGTCCAACGTCGAACGCCGCGATGCGTCGATCTACGACCTCAACCCGGCGGAGTTCGGCACCTTCGACCTGGTCTTCGTCGGCAGCCTGCTCCTACACCTGCGCGACCCGATCCTGGCGCTCTCGCGTGTGGCGACCGTGACCGACGGCAGCCTGATCGTCTCGGACGCCCTCTCGGCGAGGACGACGCTCACGAGTCCGCTGTCACCGACCTTCGACCTCGACGGGGTGGGCAGGCCGTACTGGTGGAAGCCAAACCTGGCCGGGCTGCGCCACATGGTGAAGATCTCCGGGTTTCGGCCGGTCACCCGCTGCGAGCCCTTCCTCATGCCACCCGGGCCCGGCCACCCCCGCCCTCCTCTTTCGCAGGCCGTCAGGTCACGCACTGGGTGGGAGCTCATCCGGAGCTCTCGCCTGGGCGATCCGCACGCCCGGATCCGGGCCGTGCGGACCTCGGAGCCGTGAGGTCCTTGGGACTCCGCCGGCTGCTCGTTCGCTACAGAGCGCCGGGCGCCTCGGCCTCGCGCTCCGAGAGATCGGGGCCCTCGCTCGCCGGCGAGCTCCACGCCTCGAGGAAATACGGGGCGAGGGCCTGCCTGTAGAACAGGTCGAGGCTGTGCCACACGCGCGGGCCCACGACCGGTACCCACGGCGGCACCCAGCGCCCCAGGCGCACGCCGCGGTCGCTCGCCGGAGGCTCTTCGGACGCAGTCGTGAACAGGCGCAGGAACCAGGGCTCGAGCTCGGGGTGAAGCCGCGTGAACTCGCGCTCGGACACCGCGATCCGCGCGGCACGCAGCTTCCAGAACTCGAGGGTCATCTCGCGATGGTGGTCCACCACGGCAGAGCGGTTGTAGAGCACCCGCAGTCCGAGCTTGCTGGCCCGGTAGCTCCAGTCGAGATCCTCGTAGCCGTAGGGAAGGCGCTCCTCCTCGAAGTCGCCCACCCGCTCGGCGAAGGATCGCTTGACAGAGACATTGGCGGTGTAGAAGCGCCCCCAGCCGGCGTCAGTGCCCTCGATGCCCTGGAAGTCGAACTGGACACCCCGGTCCAGCCAGCGCATGAAGGTGGTGACCCGCAGCTGCGGGGCCCAGCGCACTTGCCCGAGCACCGCAACCTCATCCTCGGGGTGGTCCCCGTGCCACCTCAGGTGCTCAGAGACCAGGCTGGGAGTGGGCGCCGTGTCGTTGTCGGCGAACAGGATCAGCGGACCTCCCGCCGCGCGCCGGCCGGCGTTGCGATTGGCCGAGACCCCGGGGCGTGCCCCCGACACGCGGCGCACCGGGTACGAGCGCTCGCCGACGGCCGCGTCCACCGCTGCGGGGTCGGGCTCCGCGGCGTCGGAGGCCACGATCAGCTCGAAGCTGCCCCGGGCGGCGTCCTGGCGGTCGTAGCCGTCGAGCACGCGGCGCAGCACGTCGTGCATGCCGATCGTCGGCACCACGACGCTCAGCCGAGGACCGGACATCGCGGCCAAGCTACCAAGGCGCCTCGGTAGCTTGGGCCGGATGCCCCGGACCTCCCTGGTCAGCGACGCGTCTCGTGAGGAGCGGGAGCTGCGCGAGTACCTCGGGGAGGAGTTCGAGCTCGCGCGGCTGCGGCAGTACGAGCGCACCCTGGCCGACGAGTTCGTCGGCTGCGGTGACGAGGCGCGCTTCTACCGGGTCTCGCGGGGCTACCTCTACAACCTCACGGCCTTTGCGATGACCGACACCAAGCTGCCGTACCTCAACGAGCTGGTGGGGTTGGTGCCGCCGGGCTCACGGCTCCTGGACTACGGCTGCGGCATCGGCTCCGACGGCCTGCTGCTGCTCGAGGCGGGCTACCGCGTCGAGTTCGCCGACTTCTCCAATCCGAGCACCGAGTACCTGCGCTGGCGCCTGCGCCGGCGCGGGCTCGAAGCGCCGGTCCACGACCTCGACGGAGAGGTGCCCGGTGGCTTCGACGCCGCGTTCGCCTTCGACGTCATCGAGCACGTCGACGACCCCTTCGCCTTCCTGGCCGAGATGGAGCAGCGCGCGCGCATCGTCGAGGTCAACCTGCTCGAGCCGGGCGACGACGATCCCGTCATACATCGCACGCTGCCGATCGCCGCGATCCTCCGCCGCGCCGCCGGCCTGCGACTGCTCCGCTACCGCGTCGTCCACGGCCGCTCGCACCTGGTCGCCTACGGGAGCGAGGCGGAGGGGCCTTCGGCTCGCGTTGCGGGGCAGGTGCGGCTGATGGCGGGTCGCGCCCGAGGACGGATCGGCCGCTAGGCGGCCGGCGTCGGCCTCGGCGCGCCGCCCCGCAGGTAGCCGACCATCTCGCGCACCAGCGAGCGCTCCATCAGCCACACGGTCGCCACGTTGAGCCCGACGTAGAGCGCCAGCTCGGCTGACACCGCCAGGCCGGTGCGCTCGCCCAGGTCGAGCGCGCGCAATGCCAGGACCGCTGCCAGCGGGGGGAGTGCCGGGGCGACCGCGCGGGCGCAGTGGCGGAACACGTTGAAGCCCTCGAACAGGCGGTTGAGGAAGTAGGTGCGCGTGGCGAGCGCGACCGCCTCGCTGGCTATGGCCGCGGCGGCGAAGCCGGTGAGCCCGAAGCCGATCATGCCCGGAACCCCCACGGCCAGGAAGGTGATCAGCGACAGCGTCCCGCTGACCGCCATCGGACGGGTCCGCTCCAGGGCGCGGTGGTAGGCGGTCCAGTTGAAGGCGACCTGCTTGAACGCAGCCACCACGCCGAAGACCTGGAGGAGGCCCACCGCGATCTGCCACTTGTCGCCGAGCACGTAGTCCACGATGTCCTGGGCAAACAGCGCCAGTCCGAATCCGAAGGGCATGCACCACAGCAGCGCGAGGCGGTTGGACTTCGAGAACGACTCGTAGAGCAGGTCGAGGCGGTCGCGCACCGCGCAGACGGCGGGATAGAGGGTCTGGGTCAGGATCTGGTCCACGCGATCGGCGAAGGCGACGATCGAGCCAACCAGGCCGATCGCGCCCAGCCCCGCCAGGCCCGCGGTCGCCTCGCCCAGGATCGTGGCCGTCTGAACCGCGACCAGGCCGCTCCCGCCGGCCACCAGCAGCGGCCAGGAGAAGCTGAAGTAGTCCCGCAGGGCGCTGCGGTCGAAGCGCAGCCCCAGGCGGTAGGGAGAGGCCAGCACCGAGGCGAGACCGCTCGCCGCCGTGCCGCTCACAAAGCCGATCACCAGCGCCCAGTAGCCGACACCCGCCGCGGCGAGGGCGATGGTGACGACGAAGCCCAGCACGGGCTCGATGGCCAGCAGCGTACGCTCGCGCAGAAAGCGCATCTGACGGTGCAGGACCCAGGTGGGTGCCGTGAAGGCGGTGAGCAGCACGCCCACGGCCATGACGCTGCCGGGGAGGATGATCTCGGGGTGGCCGTAGATCAGGGCGAACAGCGGCAGGAGGGCGACGATCAGCACGCTGAAGAGCCCGGTCCAGAGGAGGTTAAGCGTGAAGGCCTGCTTGAACGCGGCCTCCTGGTCGGCGTCCTCCTGCTGGATGAACTTGTCCGAGATGCCGACGTCCTTGAGCCAGATCACGGTGACCACGGCCACGTAGATGAGGCCCCACAGGCCGTAGTCGGCGGCGGTGAGGAAGATCGCGACCAGAAAGCGGCGGCCGAGGCCGATGCCCGCCAGCGAAGAGAGAAAGACCGCGTTCAGGATTGCTCCGCGTGCGGTGTGCTGGCGCAGGCTGCGCCCGCCGAGCCTGATCCCGCGCCGCTCGGCGCGCTCCTCGCCAAACGATCGCCCGGCCATGGCTACATGTAGCCGAGCAGCTTCATCCGCCGCTCGATGTCCTCCGATTCGGAGGAATCCCCGGGCGCCTCGGGGCTCGCGCTCACCCACAGGTCGCGGTGGCCGAGTCCGGCATGAAGCCCCGCGACCTGGCCGTTGCCCTCCACCGGGAGCGGCCTCAGCTCGAGCGGATCGGCCTCGAGGTCGTAGAGCTCGCGCTCCTCTCCGCGGGCGACCAGCTTGTGGCGGCCGTCGGTGACACAGGTGAGCGGCGTGAAGAGCTTGCGGCGCTCGTGCTCGGCGAGCTCCCAGGCATCCGTGACCACCTGGATGCGCGGATCGTCGGGGCCGAGGAAGTCGAACTGGGCGCAGGCGAGCCCGGCCGGGCCGGGTCGCTCGGTCCACGGGTGGTCGTCCAGATCGAGGTGGCGGGCCAGCAGCGCGGGCACGTCAGCCAGGCTGGTGGGCCCCTCGCCGAGCTCGAAGTCGGGCCGGTTGACCACGAAGGGGACACGGATGAGCCGGTCGTCCAGCGAGAAGGCATGCGCCAGCAGGCCACCCTCGCCGAGATTCTCCCCGTGGTCGGACGTCACGATCACGAGGGTGTCGTCCAGCGCGCCCGCGTCGTCCAGCCTCGCGATCAGCCGGCCCACCCAGTCGTCGGCCTGGCGCACCGACCGCGCGTAGAGGTGGCGCATCCGCTCCAGCGCGTCGTCGGGCACGTCGAAGTCCGACAGGCAGGCCTTCCAGATGGCGCTGAGCGAGAGGTGGCGGCGCGCCTCGTCGGCCGCGCGCACCCGCTCTCGTGCCCCGAGGTCGTTGTAGGGCCGGGGCGGGAGGTAGGGGGAGTGGACCTCGACGAGGTTGACGAACCAGAAGAAGGGCCGCTCGTCGCGCTCGCCCAGCCACCGCTCGAGCACCGCCTCCGCCGCCGCGGCGCCGTCGTCGGCCCGCGCGCGCAGGCCCTCGAGCGCCCACGAGAGC